>CAXSEK010000236.1:0-5350 GCA_964235625.1 uncultured Acetobacteraceae bacterium | reverse complement strand
CCTGGATCCGGCGCGGGTCGAGGCCATCCGGGGTGCCTGCGGCCTGCACCCCGGGGACGCCGTGTTCTTCGCCGCGGGGCCGGAGGGGGAGGCCGCCAAGTTCGCCGGTACCGTGCGCAACCGGATCGGCATGGAGTTGGACCTGTATGAGAAGGAGGCGTTCCGGCTGTGCTGGATCACCGACTTCCCGATGTACGAGCGGGTGGAGGAGACGGGGCTGATCGACTTCAGCCACAACCCGTTCTCGATGCCGCAAGGAGGGCTGGAGGCGCTGAACACGCAGGACCCGCTGACGATCAAGGCTTATCAATATGATACCGTGTGCAACGGCGTGGAGCTGTCCTCCGGCGCGATCCGGAACCACCGGCCGGACATCATGATCCGGGCTTTCGCCATCGCCGGGTATGACGAGGCCGAGGTGGAAGCGCGGTTCGGCGGCATGCTGAGCGCGTTCCGTTACGGCGCACCGCCGCATGGCGGCTCGGCGCCCGGCATCGACCGGATCGTCATGCTACTGGCGGACGAGCCGAACATCCGCGAGGTGATCCTGTTCCCGCTTAACCAACAGGGGCAGGATCTGATGATGGGCGCCCCGTCCCCGGTTCCCCCCGCGCGGTTGAAGGAGCTCTCGCTGAAGCTCGACATCGCTCCCATCAAAGCGAAAAACTGACGCCCGTCTCGAACATATTGACTTGGCGGTCGTAATGAAAGTCTGCTTCAATGGTCGGGATCAGGTATTGATCGGAACAGCCCGTGAGCGTTGCCGTCAACGAGGACAGTCTTGGACGAGTCCTTGATGCGATCTATGACGCGGCGGTCGAGCCAGATGCCTGGCCGGGAGCGCTGAATTGTCTGGCCGGATTGTTCGATAGCCACTTCGCGGACATCTTCGCCCGCAGGTGGGACTGGAGTGAATTCCACGGTATCGCGATCGGTCTCGACCGTGCCGATTACGAAGATCAATTCCTGGGCCAGTGGACCAACCGCAACGTCTGGACCCAGGCTAGCCCGGCGCAGGATGCGGGTGAGGTGAAGCCGACCTGGCAGATGGTCAGCAAGCAGGACGTGCTGCGGAGTGCGATCTATAACGAATATCTGCGTGAGCGCGATCTGAACGAGGGTATGCGGCTGGTCCTCTGGTCGGGGGAGGGATGGCTGCAAGATATCTCGCTACTCCGGCCGTGGCGTGCCGGGCCGTTCGATGGCTTCGAACTGGAAGTGGCCCGGCGCCTGCTGCCGCATCTGCAACGCGCCTCTGCCACGTCGCGCGGGTTGCGCGGGCTGGATGCCCTGGCCGCATTCGACACGCTGGAACGGCCTGCCTTCCTGCTCGATGCGCGTGGGAAGGTGCTGCGCCACAATGCGGCCTGCGAGCCTGTGTTGGCGGAGGCGGGCGGGCTTGCGATCCGGGGCAAGGTCCTGGAAGCCGCCGATGCCGAGGACACTGGCAAGCTTGCTGCGGCGATCGCGCGGGCAGGCTGCATCGGCCGGAGCTTGCCGCAGGCGACCATGCTCTCGGTCGGCGGCCAGGGTGCGACCGCGAAGCTGGCGCTGACGATCGTCCCGGTCCGTGACCGGCGCGATCGGACAATCCCGGCGCCGCGCTCCGTCCTGGTGCTGGCGAGTTCGCCGGCGCGGCGGACCGTCTCCACACAGGATCTGATCGCCGGGTTCGGGCTGACGCAAGCGGAGGCGGCGTTGGCGACGGGGCTGCTGTCGGGCCATGCACTGTCCGACGTGGCGGCGTCGAAGGGACGGAGCATCAACACATTACGGGCGCAATTGGCCCGAATTATGGTTAAGACGAATACGCGGCGACAGAGCGAGTTGGTCCTGCTCCTGTCGCAGGTAGGTTAACGGCCGAACGACGACCCACATGCGGGCGGCGCGGCAACGATGATGGAGAGACAAGATTGAAAACACGTTTTGCTTGCCTGCTGGGAGCCCTCGCCGCGTTTGCAGCGGTGAGCGCGGCCCAGGCTGCGCCGGTTCCGTTTCATGATGGCTTGCGGGTAGAGAGCCATGCCGACGTGATGCGGCCGGTCTCACGTCATGGCGTGGTTCACGAGGGTCTCGCCGAGTCGCAGGCGCAAGCGGCCGCGGACGAGACCATGGTGCCGGCCGTAACGACCGTGCAGTATTACCATCGCCACTACTATCGTCACTATTACCACCGCCCCTACTACCATCACAATTATCGTCACGGTATCTTCATACGCTGATCCGGGTGCCTTCTTCATCGACGTGGATTGGAGAGGGCACTCTATACATGGACCTGTGCCCGACCGACATCGATCGATGATCTGACAGGTCATGAGGATGCCAGCTTCGGCTACGGACGACTGTCTTGCGCCAGATTGCGACACGTAAACCGGTCGGTAACAAGTCTGGCGGTAGCCTGTTGCGTGGCATCACACCGCCAGTATCGAGACGGCGAGGCACTCGGCGGCTTGCTCTGTGGCGCCGAGAACGTCGCCCGTATAACCGCCGAGTTGTCTCCCGGCGAGGCACGTGGCTGCGAGCCCGGCGGCAAATGCGGCGAGACCGGCGGCAGGAGCCCAGCAGGCCGCCAGTGCGCTGAGGCCGATGCCTAGGACGATCGATGTCCGGCGCGCGCTGCCGAGACTGTGTGCGAGCCCCTCCGGCCGGGCCGGAGCGAGCAGCAGGAGGGGGAGCAGCATCGCGCCACGCCCCAGTACGCTGGCCAGCAAGATCGCCTGCACCGGGTACGGCGCGACGGCTAGGGCGGTCCCGCGGAGCAGGAGGCTGAACAGCAGGGCAAGAGCGCCGAAACTGCCGATGCGGCTGTCCCGCATGATGGCCAGCTTGCGCTCCCGGGTGCGTCCGCCGCCGACCCCGTCCGCGGTGTCGGCCAGACCGTCCTCGTGCAGCCCGCCGGTGACGAGGGCCGTCGCCAGCAAGGCCCAGAGCACGGCGAGCGGCTGTGGCAGCCCAAGCGCCAGCCCCGCGGCCAGCACGGCGGATCCAGCAGCGCCCACGATGCCGCCCACCAGCGGATAGGCCCACACGCAGTCTTCCGGAGGCGGGTGCCGGGGTGTCAGGCCGCCGACGGGCAGGCGGGTAAGCAGGGTAGCCGCGCCGACCAGCTCGGCCCAGCGTTTCACGCGCGGTTCGCGACGGCGGCTTCGGCAAAGGTGGCCATGCCGGTGTGGCAGGCGAGCGCCGCCCGGAGCAAGGGCACCGCGAGCGCGGCTCCGGACGCCTCGCCGAGCCGCATGCCCAGGTCGAGCAGCGGCACCAGGCCCAGCCGGTCGAGCAGGCGGCGGTGGGCGGCCTCCGCCGAAACATGCGCGGCAAGGCAGTGCTCCAGCGCGCCGGGTGCGGCGACGGCAAGCGGGGCGGATGCGGCGGTGCAGACGAAGCCGTCCAGCAGGACGGGGATGCCCCGTTCGCGTGCCGCCGTGATAGCGCCCGCGATGGCCACCATCTCCCGCCCGCCCAGGCATCGCAGGCTCTCCAGCGGAGCGAACCCGGCGTGGCGCTCGGCCGCGTCCTGGACGGCCGCGCGTTTGCGGGACAGCCCGTCAGGGTCTACGCCGGTGCCGAGCCCGGTCCAGTCGTCGCCGCCGAACAGGGCGGTGCAGAGCGCGGCGGCGGCTGTGGTGTTCCCGATGCCCATCTCGCCCAGGCAGAGCAGGTCGGTGCCGGGTGCGGCGGCGGCCTGCCCGGCGGCCCAGGCGTCGGCGAACTCCGCCGGGGTCATTGCCGGGCCAGTGACGATGTCCCGCGTGGGGCGGTCGAGCTGTAGCGGGACGACCTGAAGTGACGCTTCCGCCACCCGGGCGAGTTGGTTGATGGCGGCGCCGCCGGCGGCGAAGTTCGCGACCATCTGCGCCGTGACCGCGGCGGGATACGGCGACACGCCGCGGGCGGTGACGCCGTGATTGCCGGCGAACACGACGACCCTGACGTCGTCCAGACGCGGCGAGGGGCGGCGCTGCCAGCGTGCGAGCCACGCCACCATGTCTTCGAGCCGGCCGAGGCTTCCCGGCGGCTTGGTCAATACGGCCTGCCGCGCGCGGACGTCGTCGGCGGCGCTGCCGTCCCCGTCTGCGGACGCGGGCGACCGATGCTGTTCCACCCTCAGGACTCCTCGCGGGCGATGGCGTGGAAGAACGATCCGGTGACGGGACCGCGCCGCCCGCCCGCCGGGCCGAGGGACGTGCCGCCCGCGTCCTCCACCGTGGCGTAGGGCGCGTCCGTGCCGGGGTCGGCGATGGTGGCGTAGTGGAACTCGTGCCCCCGCACGGCGGCGCCGGGCAGGAGCGCGCGGCGGTAGCCCAGATGCAGGGCGCGGCGCGCGAAGCTGGTGCGGTGGCTAAGCAGGCCGGCCATCGCGTGGCTGGTGCCATCCGCGATGGTGAGAGCCTCGCCGAGTATCATGTAGCCGCCGCACTCGCCGTGCACGGGTCGGGTTTGCGCGAAGCCGCGCAGCGCGGCGCGGAAGGTGGCGGCGGCGGCCAGGGCGGGGGCGTGGAGCTCGGGGTAGCCGCCGGGCAGCCAGCAGCAATCGGCGTGGGCGGGGGGCGGTTCGTCGGCCAGCGGCGAGAAGGGAAGCAGCTCGGCCCCTGCGTCGCGCCAGGCGGCGAGCACGTGCGGGTAAGTGAAGGTGAAGGCGGCGTCGCCGGCCAGGGCGATGCGTTGGCCCGGCGGCGGGATGGGCGTGGCCGTTGCTTGATGCTCGTTCAAGGCAGGAAGCGTCTGCTCGCGGGACTGGGCGAGCAGCGCGTCCAGGTCGATACACCGCTCCACCAGGTCCGCCAGGCGGCCGAGCGTCACGTCCAGCTCCGGCAGTTCGCCCGCCTGCACCAAGCCCAGATGGCGTTCCGGCAACACCAGAGACGCGTCGCGCGGGATGGCGCCCAGGACCGGCAGCGTCATCGCCGACTCCACGGCCCGGCGGTGTTTCTCGCTACCGACGCGGTTCAGCACCACGCCGCCCACGCGCACCGCGGGGTCGAACGTGGCCATGCCGAGGGCCACGGCGGCGGCGGTCTGTGCCTGGCCCGAGACGTCCAGCACCAGCAGCACCGGCAGGCCGAAGCGGGCGGCGAGGTCGGCGGAGCTGCCCCGGCGCCCGGGTGGGCCGGCCACCCCGTCGAACAGGCCCATGGCGCTTTCCACGATGAGCAAGTCCGCGCCGTCGCACGCCTTTGCGTATAACCCGTCCAGCAAGGGCGGCGGCATGGCCCAGCTGTCCAGGTTCACGCCGGGCATACCGGAGGCGGCGGCGTGGAAGGCGGGATCGATGTAGTCGGGGCCGGACTTGGCGGTGCGGACGGCGACGCCGCGGCGGCGCAGGGCGGCCACGATGCCGAGCGTGAGCGTG
>CAXSEK010000235.1:0-5375 GCA_964235625.1 uncultured Acetobacteraceae bacterium | reverse complement strand
TCGACGTGACCATGCTGCTCGGCTGGTTCACCGGCGTGTCGCTGACGCTGGCCGCCTTCGACGTCCCGTCCGATGCCACAGGCCTGGATCAGTAAGGAGCAAGCACCATGGACTCGATAAATCTCGGTGGCCGCTTGGGGCTGCTTGATCCCGCAAGCCTGACTGGTGCGCAACGCGCGGTCTACGACCGCCTGACCGCCACAATGGTGCGCTGGGCTGACCAGTCCGGGTTCCAGAGCACGACGCAGGACAAACGGCTGATCGGCCCCTTCAACTCGGTCCTGCTCAGCCCTGGCATCACCCCGGCCTTCCTGGACCTGCAGGATGCCGAGCAGGCGCACACCACGCTGGACCAGAGAGTGCGGCAGGTCGTCATCCTGTCGGTCGGAGCCTTATGGCGCTCGGCTTACGAGTTGTATGCGCACACCGCGGTCGCCCTTCAGGCGGGCCTGCCGGACGCTACCGTGCAAACTCTCGCGTCGGGCGCGGTTTCCGACGAGCTGAGCGTGCAGGAGAAACTTGCGGCTCGGTTCGCGCGTGCACTGTCGGCGGGACATTGCGTTGATGCCGCCCTCTACGAGGAGACTGAGGCGGCCTTCGGGGCACAGGGCCTGGTCGACCTCGTCTTCCTGGCGGGGAGCTACCACATCGTCTGTGGCCTGCTGAACACGTTCGATGTTCCCGCGCCGACCGGGCACAACCCTGCTGCCGAGGCCGCCACCAGGCAGGCCAAGCTGACCACCATCGCCCTGTTTCCGGTCAAGTCGTTCCTCGAAAACCTAGCCGTCCGCAGCGACAACTCCGTGCTCGTCACGTCGATGAACGCCAGGGAGCTGTGTTACGTCCCGCCGTCTTCGGGTGAGGCCCCGGTCGAGCCGGTCCTGCTGCATCGCTTCGACCAGCCGGCCACTGGACTGGTCGAGATCGAGCCAGATCTCTTCCTTGTGTCGTCATCCAACCTTTACACCACGCGCGAGTCCTTCCTGCACCGGCTGGACCTGCGAGGGTGGCGGCCGGGTACGCAGGCCCCGTTAGAGACGGTGTTCCGCTTTCCGGACACGGCGCGCGGGTTGAACGGCAGCTGCCTGCTCGCCCCAGGGGTCGTATTAGTGGCCGATTGCTTCGCCGGGCTGATTTGGCGGTTGGACGTGCAGCCGGACGGCCGGAACGTGCAGGCTAGGGTCTGGCTGGCGCATGAGAGCATGGGTTACTTCCCCGGTAAGCTTAAGCCCGAGCAGCCGGGGGTGAACGGCGTGCGCTACGCCGCCCGCACCCACCAGCTCTACTACACGGCACACCAGCTCTACTACACGGCAACGGCCAAGAAGCTGCTCATGCGCGTCGCCGTCGATCCGGGCACGCTGGAGCCCACCGGCACGCCGGAGCTGGTGTTGGCCGGGCGGATGGGGGACGATTTCTGCATTGATGAGCATGCCGGTGTCCTATATCTGGCCACTCACAGGCAGAACACCATCGACCGCATCTCGATGGATCCGGGCGACAACAGCGGCTTCACGCAGAGCGTCGCGGGTGACCCGCCCACCGAAGCGATGATCGGGCCCTCCAGCGGCGCCTGGAGCCGGGCGCCCGGCGAATACGGCCGCGTGGCCTACTTCATCAGCGACGGCGGCACTGCTTCGCCGTCCCCGGGCGGTCCGCTTCCCGCAAAGCTGCAACGGGTAGTGCTTTAGGTTGGACCGAGACAGCCAGATCGTCCGCCGGCCAGCCGTCGAGATCGAGACCTATGTCGACGGCAGCGGTCCCGCGCTCGTCATCCTGCCGTCTTACGGCCGCGACGGCGGCGAAGACTACGACGACATCATTGCGCGCGTGGCGCAGGGTGGCTGGCTGGTGCTGCGGCCGCGGCCCCGCGGTGTAGCCGGCTCCAGCGGCCCGATGACGGGCGTCACGCTGCACGACTTGGCCGACGACGTAGCGGCCGTGATCCGGGACCTGGGCGGCCGCCGCGCGGTGCTGCTTGGCCACGCCTTCGGCCACGCCGTGTCCCGCATGGTAGCGACCAACCATACGGACCTGGTCGTGGCGAGAAACCGAGCGGACCGTGACTTGACAAATTTGGTCGGGCTAAATTAGCCGTTTTTGAGGGACCGCCGAGAATAGTTGCAGGTCACACACTCGGAGCGCAGGCAAGTCGTAGCCGACCCGAACACCAGCTCGAGCGATTGCGCAGTTCGTCCAGCAGCATGGCGCCACGGTGCTGCATCATACGGCCTGATGCCTATTGTGATGCCTGCGGTGGCCTGAGTTCGATGGGCGTCCAGGCCGCCGGCTGCTGGATAATGATGCTTCCGTCTCGCGTCAGTTCGAGCCCGGCCAGGAAGGTCCCCGCCACCGCGACCCGGCATCGCAGCGCCCGCTCTGGAGCGTCCGTCGGCACCTCTGGCAGAAAGGCCTCGAACGCGCGGCCCTCCTCTCCGACCTCCCGGCAGCATCGCCCGGATCCGCGCGGCCGCGTCGGCCACGCTCCAGAACAGCGGCCCGGGCACCCGGTAAAGCGCACCGGCCTCGGCGGGTAGCCGGATCGCGACCAGACACGCCCGCAGCAAAGCCGTGACGTCCCCCGTCCGTCCCGCCCGCACGACCCCTGCCCCGTCTGCCTTCCCACGCGCGAACACATCACGGCTCAGCTGAACCCTACCCTCCAGCCAGTCCGCGGCCAGGCCGATCTCCGCCCGGCCCAGCAGGCGCTGCCGCAGCCGCTCGGCCTCATCCTGGGCGTCTTGCGCCGCGGCGGCGTCGGCTGGCATCAGTAGGCGGGAGCGCAGCAGGGTGAGGTCGGCAGCCATCACCAGCCAGTCGCCCCAGCGGCCCAGCAGCGTGGGCCGCAGGTCCGGGGTGGCAAACGCCGCCGCCAGCGCCTTGGTGAACGCCTCCACTAGGGCCACGATAGATAGCCGGGCCAGGTCGATCCGCCGGGTGCGCGCGAGGTCGAGCAGCCAGTCGAGGGGCTCCTCGAAGCCGTCGACGGCCAGCACCGGGGCGGCTGCCGGACCCGGCTGACGCCGCGGCGGCTGGCCCCAGCTCTCCAGCGGGAGGACACCCTGGCCGGACGCGGTCGGTGCCGACCCGTTCATCAGCCGGCGTCGTAGAGCGGCTGCGGGTCGAAGTGCAGGGACGGCCAGTCGGCCCGGATGCGCTCAAAGGCCCGCCACGGCGTCCAGTCCGTCGACCAGAAGCTTAGCTGGGGTCACGCCATGGAACGGGCAGGACAGCACGGTAGGCGGGATGAACCGGGAACACCGTCACGCTGCGGCCGCGAGCAGTTCGGCCGACGTGCCGCGCAGCGGCCTGAACCCGTCCGGGCCGAATGTGTTGCCGGCGCCCCAGAGGTAGTCGCCGGTCAGGTTGATGTGCTGCCAGCCGAGCGGCGCCAGGTGGGCCAGCAGGGCATCCGGGATCACCTCGCCGCGGCGGCGCACGGCGTCCAGCGCACGGCCGAGATAGACGGTGTTCCAAAGCGCGATGGCGGCCGTGACCAGGGCGAGGCCGCTGGCCCGGTGCTGCTGCGCCTCGGCGGTCCGGTCGCGCAGGCGCCCGAGCCGGTGAAAGCAGACGGCGCGGGCGAGCGCGTTGCGGGACTCGCCCTTGTTCAGCGCCACGGTGGCCTGCCGTCGCAGGGCAGGCTGCTCCAGCCAGTCCAGGGTATGGAGGGTGCGCTCGATGTGGCCGACCTCGCGCAGCGCCACGGCCAGCCCGTTCTGCCGCGGGTAGTTGCCGAGACGCCTGAGGATCAGCGACGCGCTGACCACGCCGGTGCGGACCGAGGCGGCAAGGCGCAGCACGTCATCCCACTGTGCCGTGATGGCCTTCTCGTCGGGCTTACCTGCGATAAATGGCGCAAGCGCCGGCCAGATGCTGGCGGCGCCAAAGGCGTACAGCCGGCACTCGGCCAGGTTGGGGATGCGCGGGGCGAAGCGGATGCCCAAGACGTGCGCCAACGCAAACACATGGTCGCTGACGCCGCCGCCATCCGTGTGGTGGGTGGAGATGCTGAGGTCGGCTTCGTGATAGAGCAGCCCGTCAATGACGTGCGCCGCCTCGCCGGCCCGGTGATGGGCGCGGTGTAGAAGGGCGCGTGGCGGTCGGAGACGTGCGTGTAGAACAGCGCCGTCGCCTCGCGGCCGTAATGGGCGTTGAAGGCGCCCACGGCCTCGCCGCGCCCGGCGGTCGGGAAGTGCTGGCCGTCCGAGCTGGACACTTCGGCAGCCCCGAACAGGCGGCCAGCGGCTGGCTGTGCTGGGCATTGGTCAGGATGGCGGTGCCGCCGCGGTAGGTGTCCTCGCGCAGGTGCCATCCCGCGTTCCAGGCGAGTTGGCGGTAGCTGGCCAGGTCGCAGGCGTCGGCCATCCGGGTCAGGCCCAGGTTGGTCGCATCGGCCAGCACTGCGGTGAGCACCACGCGCGGATCGGCGGCGGGCAGGCCGGTGTGCAAGTGGGTGAACGCGCGGCTGAACCCGGTCCAGCGATCCACCTCAGCCAGCATGTCCGTGACGCGGACGCTGGGCACCATGCCGTAGAGCCGGTCGATCGCCGCCTCGGCGGCTTCGGGCGTGACCGCTTTCAGCGGCGTGACCTTCAGCTCGCCTTCCTTGATCCGCAAGTCCTCCAACGTGTCGGCTGCGGCCTTGGCGGCCACCTCGGTCAGGCGCCGGTCCAGCAGGGCGCGGCGCCCTTCCAGGTACTCCGCCGCGGTCGCCGGAACCGCAACCGGCAATGGCCCGGCGTCGCGCATGGCCAAGGCGGGCGCGATGAGCTGGTCCTCCACGGCCCGCCACTGCCGGCTGCCCTCCACCCAGATGTCGCCCGAGCGCAGCCGGCCACGCAGGGCCAGGAGCGTTGCCGCCTCCCAGGTGCGGCGCTCGTTGCCGCCAGCCGAAGTCGCGCCCAGCACGGCATCGCGCCAGGCTGGCTGGAGAAAGCTGACGGGCAGGCTGCCCGGCCACCGCCGGCCGCCACTGCTGTATGCGGCCTGCAGCAGTTCGACGGCGCGCAACGTGCTGGCGGCCGCCGGGGCGGCCCTGAGCTGGAACGTGGCAAGGAACAGCGGCCCGAGCCGGTGCAGCACCGGCCACGCCCGCGAGGCGAGCGCCGGCAGGTCCGCCCTGTCTGGGCGGGCCAGCTTGTTGGCCTCGGCGATGCTGGCGGCCAGCCGGTCCCAGCCGACCGAGTCCGCCACCGCCCCGTCCAGGTCGGCGCCGTCCGCCTTGGCCTCGATCAGTGCCATGCCGAGCCTGGCCAGCAGGCGCACCTTGTCGTTCACCGCGCGGGCGTCCCGTAGCACGGCCTCCTCCTCGCGCACCTCGGCGCGGCGGAACATGCGGCCGACCGCACGGTCGAACAGGGCCACGCCGTCGT
>CAXSEK010000234.1:0-5387 GCA_964235625.1 uncultured Acetobacteraceae bacterium | reverse complement strand
GTTCTCGCCGGTCTTTGCGATATTGTAGGGAGGATAGGCCGGAGCGGACGCGGCATCCTGCGCCGTGTCGATCAGGCGGGCCATGCGGTCGAAGCCGATGGCGGTACGGAAAAGCGGAGACAAGTCGAACGTCGTCATCATCAGAACCCTCTACAGAAGCAAGGTTGCAGTCATTGGGCCGCTCGTAAGAGCCAGCCCGGGCAGTCCCCGCGACCCCAATCCTGGGCACCGCGAACAGACCCAAAATAGAAAACGGCCGCCCCTGTTTCAAGAGCGGCCGTCCATTCACGCGTGCGTGAAGCGAGTGCTCAGGTGCGCTTGCCGAGCCCGGCGAACCGCTTGTTGAACTTGGCCACCTGGCCACCCGTGTCCATCATGCGCTGCACGCCGGTCCACGCTGGGTGGGATTTCGGATCGATGTCGAGCCGCAGCATGTCGCCGGCCTTGCCCATGGTCGAGCGGGTCATGAACTCCGTCCCGTCCGTCATGATGATCTTCACGTCGTGGTAGTCGGGGTGGATGCCGGTTTTCATCGCTGCACGCTCCAAGGATGGCCCCAGCCGATACCGACCGGCGAGGCAGAGTGCGGCGTATACGGCCGCCACCGGCCGGGTGCAACGACCCGGCCTTACACCCTCCCGCTCAGCCCCGTGCGGTCCGTGCCCCGCGCGGCCCGTTGGAGAACTCGCGGAAGCTCTGGTCCGCCAGCTTCTTCTGGTCGGGCGAGAGTGCATCGTACAGGGTGGAGAACGGCGTCAGCAGCCGGTTGACCTCCTCGGCATGGGCCTGCGCCAACTCGCTGTACGCCTTCATCTGCTCCACGGCCGTCGCCGTCGCCGCATTCGCCTGCTTGGTGCCGACCGCGTTGTCCATGCGCTGCGCGTTGTCGCGCATGGCCTGCGCGAAGTCGTCGAACGGCTTCTGCTCGGCCGGGGTGATCTTCAGCTTGGCGTGCAGCTCGGCGATGCGTCGCTCCACCACGTTGTCCCGGCGGGAGGCGGCAACTGGGGCAGGGGAGGTGGGCGTGGCCGGAGTGGCCGCTTGCTGCGCCATCACTGGCGCCGCGGCGAGCAGCCCGGCAAACACGGCCGGCATCATCGTCATACGGATGGACATGGGGGTTCGTCCTGTTGTTGAACCAGGGCCCGGCCAGATGCCGGACGCTGGATGCGGTTCATGCTCCGCCATCATGCCCGCATTGCGGCATCCCGTCTCTCTTCGAAGGACACAGCCTTGGCCCCCCACCCTCCGAGCCCAGGCGCGGTCCTCTCCATCCAGTCCGCCGTGGCGTACGGCCATGTCGGCAACAGCGCGGCCGTCTTCCCGCTGCAGCGCCTCGGCATGGAGGTGTGGCCGGTCAATACGGTGCAGTTCTCCAACCACCCCGGCTATGGTGGGCGCACCGGCCAGGTGTTCACCGGCGACCAGGTGAGGGATGTGGTGGACGGAATCGCCGCACGGGGCGTGCTCGACCGCTGCGTCGCCGTGCTGAGCGGCTACCTCGGGGATGCGGCGGTCGGTGAGGCGGTGCTGCACGCCGTCGCCGCCGTGCGCCGGGCCAACCCCACCGCGCTCTACTGCTGTGACCCGGTGATCGGCGACTCCGAACCCGGCATCTACGTTCAGCCCACAATTCCCGGTCTGCTCCGTGAGCGCTGCCTGCCGCAGGCGGACATCGCCACCCCCAACCAGTTCGAACTGGAGCAGCTGACGGGCAACGAGATTCGCACCCTGGCCGAGGCCAAGGCCGCCGCCGCCGCCCTGCGCGCCACCATGCGGCCGGGCGCCTGCGTGCTGCTGACCAGCCTGGCCGTGGCCGAGACGCCGGCCGATGCCATCGACCTGCTGGCATCGGAGCCAGGCGGCGCGTGGCGCCTGCGCACCCCGAAGCTGCCGATGGCCGCCAACGGTACTGGCGACACCATCGCCGCCCTGTTCCTGCTGCATCGCCTGCGGTCCGGCAGCACTCCGGCCGCGCTGTCCGCTGCCGCCAGCGCGACGTTCGGCCTGCTGCGGCGCACCTTCGCGGCCGGTTCCCGCGAACTGCTGACCGTGGCGGCGCAGGACGAGTTCGTGAACCCAGGGCAGGTCTTCCGCGCGGAAACGGTCTGAACGACGGTCCGCCGCGCGTTCCGGCGTCGCCCGCCACGATTCCTTTACGCTGCCCTTATCCCGCCAACATCGGCCTCTACACCCCTTCTGTCCCCGCCTCGTCTCCCGTCTCGTTCCTATGGTGAACGCCGCATGCGCATCCTCCACGTCTATGGCCGTGTCCTCTCCATGCTGGGGCGCGACAAACGGTTGGCCGTCATCCTGGGCGTGGCCAACGTGGTGCTGGCCGGGTTGCAGTTCCTCGACCCGGTGTTGTTCGGCCGCGTCATCGGCCTGCTCTCCGCCTCGGACACCATCCCGCGGGATGTGCTCTGGAGCCGTGCGACCGCCCTGATCGGCTTCTGGGTCGCCGTCGCCACCATCTCCATCGGCGCCAACATCGCCACCGTCGTCCACGCCGAGCGCATGGCCCACCGCAACCGGCTGCAGGCGATGAGCCGCTATTTTGGCCACGTGCTCTCCCTGCCGCTGTCCTTCCACGGCGAGGCGCATTCCGGCCGGTTGATGAAGGTGATGCTGGGCGGGGCCGACTCGATGTTCTCCGTCTGGCTCACCTTCTTCCGTGAGCAGCTGGCGACCTACGTGGCCCTGCTTGTGCTCCTGCCGCTCACCCTGCTGCTGAATTGGCAGCTGTCGATCGTGCTGATCGTGCTCGTCGTCCTGTTCTGCACGGTGACGATCGTGGTCATCAACCGGACCGAGGCCGGGCAGAAGCGGGCCGAGCACTTCCAGTCCAGCCTCGCCGGCACGGTGCAGGACGCGCTGGCCAACGTGATCGTCGTGCAGTCCTTCACCCGTCTTGCCGCCGAGACCAAGCGGTTCGGCCAGATCGCGGACGACGTGATCGCGCACCAGTTCCCCGTGCTGAACTGGTGGGCCGTGGTGAACGTGCTCACGCGCGGCGCCTCCACTATCGCTATCATCGTCATCGTGCTGATCGGCACCATCCTGCACGTGAACGGCCGCGCCTCGATTGCCGAGATCGTGACGTTCATGGGCTTCGCCAACCTGCTGATCAGCCGGCTCGAATCGGCCATGCAGTTCGCCGCCCGCCTGTTCCTGCAGTTGCCCGGCCTGCTCGAGTATTTCGGCGTGCTGGACGCCAAGACCTCGGTGCCTGAGCAGCCGGACGCCGTACCGCTGGAAGTGCCGGCCGGCGAGGTCGCGTTCGAGGCGGTGTCCTTCGCCTACCCGGGTGGCCCGGCGATCCTGCAGGACGTCTCCTTCGTGGCGCAGCCCGGCAGCGTCATCGCCCTGGTCGGCACCACGGGGGCCGGCAAGAGCACGGCGATGAACCTGCTGCAGCGCCTGTGGGATCCAACCGCCGGCCGCGTCGCCATCGACGGGCAGGACATCCGCCACGTGACGCTGGAGAGCCTGCGCCAATCGATCGGTGTGGTGTTCCAGGAGAGCATGCTGTTCAACCGCTCGATCCGCGAGAACCTGAAGATCGGCTCCCCGAACGCGACGGACGAGGACGTCGAAAAGGCCTGCCGCATGGCGGACGCCCACGACTTCATCACGCGCCAGCCACAGGGCTACGACACGACGGTGGGGGAGCGCGGTGCCACCCTGTCCGGCGGGCAGCGCCAGCGCCTGGCGATCGCCCGGGCCCTGCTCAAGAATCCGCCGATCCTGATCCTGGACGAGGCCACCAGTGCGCTCGACGCAGCGACCGAGGCGCGGGTGTCGCGTGCCATGCAAGTGCTGATGGAGGGCCGCACCACCTTCATCATCGCGCACCGCCTGTCCACGGTGCGCGATGCCGACGAGATCCTGGTGTTCGACGGCGGCCAGGTGGTGGAGCGCGGCCGGTTCGACACGCTGGTCGCCCGGGGCGGCCGGTTCGCCCAGCTGGTGGCGACGCAGCTGGCCGGCGCCCCGCAGATCAGGGCGGCGGAGTAACGGCGCCGCCGTGCCGGGGGCGCGTTACCGGACGGTGGTCGTCGATATGGGGCCAGTGCTGGTGGGAGCGCCGCCCGCGCCGCCGCCGGGCCCGGCCGACCCGGTGGACCCGATCCCGCTGCCGGTCCGCACCGCATTTGAGAAACTGCTCGGCGGCACAGGGCCAGAGCAAGCAGCGAGGCTCATGGTGACCAACGCCAGCGTAGCCATTTGTGAGAGAGGCATAGGTATTTTCCTTTGATGTTATAGTCGGACTGGATCCGACCATCCACGCGCCATACGCAACCGGCCCCGCCATATCGTTCTCTCTTGATCTAATTGATTGGACGACGGCGGCGGTATTAAGTGATACCGTTAAAGTTGGTAATCACTTCTGGAGAAGCAGTGATGAGCATAGTAACCTACTTTGCCGGGAGACTAACTGTCTCAAATGACAAGGAGTTATTGATAACACCTGATCAACAATAGCCATTGAACATCTATGATAGATAGAACACAGAAATCGACCGGTTTTTAGCATTCAAATGCAGCCATTTAGATCGGTACGTACATCCGTTCTTTTTCGAGCGGCTCGATCACAAGATCATCAACGATGCACATTGACCTCTGGTTTACCCATGTCCACCCTCCAGATATGCCGCTCGGATCACCGGCCGCGCCAGCAGCTCCCGTCCCGCCCCCTCCATCGTGATTGCGCCGTTCGCCAGCACGTAGCCCCGGTGCGCCAGGCGGAGCGCCTGGAACGCGTTCTGCTCCACCAGCAGCACCGTCAGCCCTGTCTCCCGGTTCAGGTCCCGGATCGCCCCGAAGATCTGCCGCACCACCAATGGCGCCAACCCGAGCGACGGCTCGTCGAGCAGCAGCAGCCGGGGCCGGGTCATCAGCGCGCGGGCGATCGCCAGCATCTGCTGCTCGCCGCCCGAGAGCGTGCCAGCGCGCTGGTTCATGCGCTCCCCCAGGCGGGGGAACAGGCTGAACGCCTGCTCCCGCAGCCCGCCGAACCCGGCCATTCCCGCCACCTGGCCGCCCATCATCAGGTTCTCGTTCACCGTCATGCGGCCGAAGATACGCCGGCCCTCCGGCGATTGCGCGATGCCGCTGCGCATGATCCGGTGCGTGGGGTCACGCGTGATCTCCCGCCCATCATACGTGATGCGGCCGGCCCGGGCCTGCGGGCTGCCGCAGATCGTCATCATCAGGGTGGACTTTCCGGCCCCGTTGGCGCCGATCAGCGTCACGATCTCCCCCGGCTCCACGTGCAGGTCGACCCCGCGTAAGGCTTGGATCGCGCCGTAGAAAGCGGTGATGCCCTCAAGCCTGAGCAGCGTCATGCGACCGCCTCGGCCGGCACCTCGTCCTCCTCACCCTCG
>CAXSEK010000233.1:0-5393 GCA_964235625.1 uncultured Acetobacteraceae bacterium | reverse complement strand
CGGCGTGCAGCCGCAGTCCGAGACCAACTGGCGCCTGGCCGACCGCTACAACGCGCCGCGCGTGATCTTCATCAACAAGCTCGACCGCACCGGCGCCGACTTCTACCGCGCCTTCGACACGCTCAAGGAGAAGCTCGACATCGTCGCCCTTCCCCTGCAGCTGCCGATCGGCATCGAGGAGAACTTCATCGGCGTCGTCGACCTGGTCGAGATGAAGGCCATCGTCTGGGAGGGCGGCGAGCTCGGCGCCAAGTTCCACGACGAGGCCATCCCCGACGACATGATGGAGCGCGCCAAGGAGGCCCGCCAGCTCCTCCTCGACACCGCGCTCGCCGTCGACGACGAGGGCATGGAGGAGTACTTCGAGCACGGCGACGTCTCGGTCGCCACGCTCAAGCGCGCCATCAAGGCCGGCGCGATCTCCGGTGCCTTCCGCCCGGTGATGTGCGGCACCGCGTTCAAGAACAAGGGCGTCCAGCCCCTGCTCGACGGCGTGCTCGACTACCTGCCGAGCCCGATCGACGTCCCCGGCATCAAGGTCGCCGCCGACGAGGACGAGGAGGACACCCCCGAGAACGCCGCCAAGCGCCGCGTGATCCCGGCCAACCCGGCGGCCCCCTTCGCCGGCCTCGCCTTCAAGATCATCAACGACAAGTACGGCACCCTGACCTTCGTGCGCGTCTACGCGGGCACCCTGAAGTCCGGCGACACGGTGATGAACACGACCAAGGGCGAGAAGGAGCGCATCGGACGCATGTTCCAGATGCACGCCGACAAGCGCGCCGAGATCAAGGAGGTCCACGCCGGCGACATCGCCGCCTTCGTCGGCCTGAAGGACACCGGCACAGGTGACACCCTGGCCTCCGCCGATGACCCGGTCGTGCTCGAGCGCATGGCCTTCCCCGTCCCGGTGATCGACATCTCGGTCGAGCCCAAGACCAAGGACGGCGTCGAGAAGATGACGCTCGGCCTGCAGAAGCTCGCCGGCGAGGATCCGTCCCTGCGCCTCAAGACCGATCAGGAGAGCGGCCAGACCATCCTGTCCGGCATGGGCGAGCTGCACCTCGAGATCATCATCGACCGCCTGCGCCGCGAATACGGCGTGGACGCCAATATCGGCGCGCCGCAGGTGGCCTACCGGGAGACGATCAGCACCGAGCACACCGAGACCTACACCCACAAGAAGCAGTCGGGCGGCTCCGGCCAGTATGCCGAGGTCAAGGTCCGGTTCGAGCCACTCGAGCGGAACCAAGGCGTCGTGTTCGAGAACAAGACGGTCGGCGGCTCGGTGCCCAAGGAATACATCCCGGCCGTCGAGAAGGGCATCCGCGTCCAGGCGGACACCGGCGTCATGGCCGGATTCCCGACGGTGGACTTCAAGTACACCCTGGTCGACGGCAAGTACCACGATGTGGACTCCAGCGCGCTGGCGTTCGAGATCGCGGCTAAGGCCTGCTTCCGTGAAGGCATGAAGAAGGCCAAGCCGATCATCCTGGAGCCGATCATGGACGTGGAAGTCACCACCCCGCAGGATCACGTGGGTGACGTGGTGGGTGACCTGAACCGCCGCCGCGGCCAAATTCAAAGCCAGGATTCGGCCGGCTCCACCGTCACCGTCCGCGCCGGCGTCCCGCTCAAGGAGATGTTCGGCTACATTTCAGACTTACGCTCCATGACGAAGGGCCGCGCTTCCTTCACCATGCAGTTCCACCACTACGACCCCGTCCCGCGCAACATCGCCGACGAGATCATGGCGAAGTCCGCCTAGCACCAGCCTAGCTACGCCCTCTCCCGTCCTTCACGGGAGAGGGCCGGCTGCGCACAGGCCAACCCTCGCCGTCGCACGATCGCGACCATGATCAGCATCGCCGGCACCGCCGCGAAGATCGTGGCGCCGTAGAAGGCCACCCACCCCAGCGACTGTGCCAGCAGCCCGGACAAGCCGCCCACCGTCCGCAACGGCAACGCCGCAAGCGACGAGAGCAGCGCGTATTGCGTGGCCGTGTAACCAGGCGCGCATAGGCTGGACAGGAAGGTGATGAACGCCGCATCCGCCATCGCCTCGGCAAACGCCTCCAGCACAACCTTCGCCACCAGGATCACCGGGTCACCCGCCGAGTAGGCCAGCGCGAAATACAGCCCCATGGACGCCATCTGCACAAACCCGGTGAGGATCAGCGCCCGCCCCGTGCCGAGCCGGGCCACCAGGAAGCCGCCTGTCGCCGCCCCCGCCAGGCTCGCCGCCAGCGAAGGCACCCCGATCGCCAGCGCCACCTGCGCCCGGTCGAACCCGAGCGAGCGATAGAATGGCGGCGCCATGGTGCCCGCCATCGCCTCCCCCAGCTTGAACAATAGGATGAAGCCGAGCGTGCCGGCGGCACCCGGCCGGGACAGGAACTCGGCCAGCGGCGCCCATACCGCGTCCTGCAACGTGGCCAGAAGGCCGAGCCGGTTGCGTCGCAATACGGGCACTGCCGGGGACGGTGCCAGCACGGTCAGCACGGGCCCGAGCGCCACTAGGGCTGCAACCCCCAGCAAGGCCCCATGCCACCCCAACTGGCCGGCAAGCCCGATCGCGGACGCCCCCGCCACCAGCAAGGCGGCGCGATAACCCCAGATATAAGCGGCCAACGCCGCCCCTTGCACCCGTTCTGGAAACAGCTCGATGCGCCATGCATCGACCGCGATGTCCTGGCTGGCGGAGAGGAACGCCACCAGCGCCGCCACGCCGACCAATGCGGCAGGATGCGCCGGATCCGACAGTGCAAGCCCCACGCACGCCAGCACCAGCAACGGCTGGATGATCAGCAGCCACCCGCGGCGCTGACCCATCCGACGCAACCGGCCCGGCGCCACTCGGTCCAGCACCGGCGCCCATAGGAATTTGAGGCTGTACGAGACGCCGATATTAGCCGTCAGCCCGATCACGGCCAGCGAGGTGCCACCCTCGGACAGCCATTGCCGCAACGTGAAGCCGGTCAGCGGCAGCGGCAGGCCGGCCACGAAGCCCAGGCCAGCCATTACGGCGAAGGCACGGCGTGAAGTGTTCTTGTCCAACGGCAAAGGCCCGGAAGTCTCGTTCCAGGCCTCGCCCCTCAGCACCCGTCCGTCAAGCCTACCGGCTCGGCGTGTTCGTCGTCCCGGTCACCGAGCTGTCGGCTGTCGGGTCCTGGGCCTGCGGTACGGCGCCGCTCCGCCGCGTCCCCTCGGCCGGAACCGCCTGGGCCTCGGCCGACATGCCACCGGTGGTCGCAATCTGGCCCTGCGGCGTGGACGCGCTGGGCATGCCTGCGCCGTTCCCGGACGTGGTCTCGATGCCGAGCGTGGTTGCATTGCTCGACGGCACGCCTTGCGCGAATGCCGGCAAAGCCAAAGCCAGGAACCCTGCCGCGATGATGAAGCACTTCATGGTCAAACTCTCCTGCGGCGAGACTTAGGTCCGCCGTGGGTCGCGTAACCACAACTGGACACGACAGTTCCCTCATAGCAGCCTTGCTAGCCGGTCGAACTCGGCCACGCTCAGCGTCTCCGCCCGGCGCTCCGCGGCGATGCCCGCTTTGTCCAGCAACGCCTCCCCACCCAGCCCACGGAGCGAGCCACGCAGCATCTTCCGCCGTTGCCCGAAAGCGGCAGCGGTCAGCCGCTCCATCGTGGCGAACAGGGCGGGGGAGGGCTGCTCCGGATGGGGCCGGAAACCGATCACCGCCGAGACCACCTTCGGCGGCGGCCAGAACGCGGCCGCGGGGATGCGCGTCAGGATAACGGCGGTCCCGGTCCATTGCGCGAGCACCGCGAGGCGGCCATAGGCCGGCGTGTCCGGCGTCGCGCAGATACGTTCGGCGACCTCCAGCTGAAACATCAGCGTCAGCCCCTCCCACCGCGCCGCCTGCCGCAGCCAGCCGATCAGCAGGGGCGTGGCAATGTTGTAGGGCAAGTTCGCCACCACCACCCGCGGCGCCGGTACCAGGCCCAGCAGGTCCAGCGTCAGCGCGTCACCCTCCACCACGCGCAGCCGGGGGTCAGATGCGGCCAATTCCCGCATCGCGGCCACTGCGCGGGGATCGACCTCCACCACCGCGACGTCCGCCGCACCTGTCGCCAGCAACCCCCGCGTCAGCCCCCCGGGCCCGGGCCCCACCTCCAGCACATGGCGGCCCGCCAAATCGCCGGCGAGGGCCGCGATCCGCGCCGTGAGGTGCAGGTCCAGCAGGAAATGCTGCCCGAGCGCCTTGCGCGCGTCGAGCCCATGGCGGGCAATGACGTCGCGAAGCGGTTCGCCGCTCACCCCCTCATGTCGATGATCGCCCGGCGCCGCAGGTCGCGCACCAGCTGGCGGGACACCAGCTCCACCCGTTCGCTCAGTAGCCGGGAGCTGATCTCGTCCTTGCTGCCGCCTTCTGCCACGTTCTTCTGGTCCTTCGAGCACACCATGATCAGGCCGATGCCGTCGCTGGACACCAGCGGCTTGCTCACCTGCTCCGGCGCCAGCCCCGCCAGCAGCGCGCGCATCTGCGGGTTCAGGGTCTCCGCCCGCACGTCGCCGGGGTTGGCGGGGCGCGAGCTGCCCAGCGACTTGGCCGCCGCCTCCATCGCGTCGCAGCCATGCACCGTCTTGCCGACGTTCTGGGCGGCGAGCAGTTGCTTCCTCTGCTGGTCCGTCGGGCTCGCCGGGTCAAGCGGGGCGCTGAACGGCAGGAACACTTGGCGCAGCGAGACGATGGTCGCCATGTCACGCCCCACTTCCCGCTTGCCGCGCAGCGTCACGATGGAGATGCCGCCGGGCACGCGGACCGGGTTGCTGACGGCGCCATCCGGCATCTCCTTCAGCACGGCGACGATCTGTGGGTCCTCCTGGTCGAGGTGGACCCAGCCGAGGTCGCCGCCCTGCAGCGCCGTCTGGCTCTGGCTGAACTGGGCGGCGACGACGGAGAACGGCGCGCCCGCCCGCAGCTGGCCGATGACGGTGTCGGCGAAGCGCTGCGTGTCGGCCGCCTTGGTCGGGTCGTCGATCGGCAGGAAGATCTCGCTCACCCGGTATTCGGTCTGCCCCGTCTCCGCCTTCAGCACCGCCTGCTGGGCCGCGACGTCCGCGTCCGAGATCTCCGCCCGCGGACCCAGCTCCTCGCGCAGCACCCGGGTCCAGCCGATCTGCACACGGGTCTGGTCATACAGCGTGCGCAGGGCGACCCCCTCCGCGCCGAGCTTGGACCGCAAGGTGCCAGACTGCATGCCGTTGCGCTGCTCGATCCCGCCCACGGCGTCGGCGATCTCCTTGTCGCTCACCACGATCTTGCGCTTCTGCTCCTCCTGCAGGCGCAGGCGCTCGTCGATCAGCTGCCGCGTCACCTGCGGGCGCAGCCGGGCCAGCACGTCCGGCGTCACCGGCAGCCCCG
>CAXSEK010000232.1:0-5414 GCA_964235625.1 uncultured Acetobacteraceae bacterium | reverse complement strand
ACCGCCGAGATCGGTGGGGGCGGGCGTGTGCGGGGTGATGTTCACCCCGGATGTCGCGCTGTCCACCTCGTGCACGGTCAGCGAGATGCCGTTGACCGTGACACTGCCCTTGGTGGCGATGAAGCGGGCGAGCGGACCGGGCACGCGGATCTGGAATCGGGTGGAGCCATTCTCCGGCGTGCGCGCCAGCACCTCTCCCACGCCGTCCACGTGGCCGGAGACGATGTGGCCGCCGAGCTCGTCGCCCATCCGCAGCGCCCGTTCGAGGTTGACCGCCGCCCCGGCCTGCCAGCTGCCGAGCACGGTGTGGGCCAGCGTCTCCGCCGATGCGTCCACTGCGAACCAATCGGGGCCAAGCGCCACCGCGGTGAGGCAGCAGCCGGAGCAGGCGATGGAGGCGCCGATGGCCGGCGGCTCGGGCCAGCTCGCCTCGACCACCAGCCGCATGTCCCGCCCGGCCGCGATCGGGTCCACGCTGCGCACGCGGCCAACCGCGGTGATGATGCCGGTGAACATTCAGGCCGCCTTCTTGAATTCGGTAAGCATGTCGTCTCCCACGATGCGACTGCCGGTCCGCACGAAGCGGGGCATTCCCGCCAGGTCGGTGACACCAAAGGCCTGTGCGGCCGGCCAGCCATCGCCGCCCACGATTCGCGGTGCATGGAACCAGGCGATGCGGTCCACCAGCCCGTCACGCAGCAGCCCGGCCGCAACCTGGGCGCCGCCCTCGACCAGCACGCGGGTCAGCCCGGCTTCGCCCAGGGCCGCGAACCCACGCGCGAGGTCCACCCCGCGCTCACCGCCGGGCACGCCGAACAGGCGGACGCCGGCGCCGGTGAACGCCGCCAGCCGCTCGGGCGGCACGCCGCCCCGGTGCAGCATCCATGTCGGGTCGGTGTTCGCGGTCGCGACCAGGCGGGCGGTGAGGCGGGTGCGCAGGTGGCTGTCCACCACAATTCGGACGATGGGGCGGGTGCGGTAGCCGGGGATGCGGCAGGTGAGCAGCGGATTGTCGGCGGCCACGGTGCCGACCCCGGCCAGCACCGCATCATGCTGGCCCCGCAGGGCATGTGCCATCTCCCGCGCAGCCGGGCCGGTGATCCACTGGCTCTCGCCGCCGCGGGTCGCGATGCGGCCGTCCAGCGTGGTGGCAAGCTTGAGCGTGATCAACGGCCGGCCGTGCCTTACCCGGTGCAGGAAGCCGGCCTGCAACTCGTCCGCCTCCGCCGTGAGCACGCCGGTGACGACCTCCAAACCGGCGGCGCGTAGCCGGGCGATGCCGGCGCCGTTCACCCGCGGATCCGGATCGGCCCCGGCGACGATCACGCGCGCCACGCCGGCGGCGATCAACGCCTCGGTGCAGGGCGGGGTCTGCCCGGTGTGGTTGCACGGCTCCAGCGTGACGTAGGCGTCCGCGCCCTGCGCCGCCGCGCAGGCCATGGCGAGCGCCTCGGCCTCGGCATGCGGCCGGCCGCCCGGCGCGGTGTGGCCACGGCCGACCACCCGCCCCCCCCGTACGATCACGCAGCCGACCGACGGGTTGGGCCAGGTCGTGCCGAGCCCGCGCCGGGCCAGGGCGAGCGCAGCGCGCATGTGAGAGGGGTCGGTCACGACACGGATGTAGGATCTTCGAGCGAGCCGACAAAGGCCTCGAAGTCACGTGCTTCCCGGAAGTCACGATACACGCTGGCGAAGCGGACATAGGCCACGGTGTCCACCTCCTTCAACGTCTCCATCACCATCTCGCCGACCTGCTTGGACGGGATGTCGTTCTCACCCGATGCCTCAAGCTGGCGGACGATGCCGTTGATGATCAACTCCATCCGCTCGTCGCTGACGGGGCGCTTGCGCAGCGCGATGCGGACAGACCGGGCCAGCTTGTCCCGGTCGAACGCCACCCGGCGCCCATCGGACTTGACCACGGTCAGCTCACGCAGTTGCACCCGCTCGATCGTGGTGAAGCGCTGGCCACACCCGGTGCAATAACGGCGGCGGCGGGTGGCGGCGGAGTCGTCGGAGGGACGGCTGTCCTTCACTTGCGAGTCGTCATGGCCGCAGAACGGGCATCTCATGCACGGACACGAAGAGTCTTCTCCCTCTCCCGTCTTTCACGGGAGAGGGCCGGGGTGAGGGCAGAACGCGCACGGACGATCGGCGATACCGTGAGCAGCGACACCTCAACGGCTTGACTGTGGCTAGCACCCTCACCCCGGCCCTCTCCCGCGAAGGGCGGGAGAGGGAGAAGAACGGCGTTGCCCATCAGTATATCGGGAACCGCGCGCACAGCTCCCGCACCCGCCCGGCGACCGCCTGCTCCACGGCGGTGTTGCTGCCGTCGTTGGAGCGGGCGAGGCCTTCCAGCACCTGGTCGATCATCTCGCCCACGGCGCGGAACTCCGCCGTGCCGAAGCCGCGGGTGGTGGCGGCCGGGCTGCCCAGGCGGATGCCGCTGGTGATCGCGGGCTTGGCCGGATCGTACGGGATCGCGTTCTTGTTAGCGGTGATCAGCGCGCGCTCCAGGCTGGCCTCGGCCGCCTTGCCGGTTGTGTTCTTCGGGCGCAAATCGACCAGCACCAGGTGGCAGTCCGTGCCGCCGGTCACGATATCGCAGCCCATTGCGCGCAGCGTTTCGCCGAGCACACGGGCGTTGTCGAGCACGGCGCGCTGGTAGGTGCGGAACTCCGGGCGCAGCGCCTCGCCGAAGGCCGCGGCCTTGCCCGCGATCACGTGCATCAGCGGGCCGCCCTGCAGGCCCGGGAAGACGGCCGAGTTGATCCGCTTCGCCAAGTCCTCGTCGTTGGTCAGGATCATGCCGCCGCGCGGGCCGCGCAGCGTCTTGTGTGTCGTTGTGGTCACGATGTGCGCATGCGGGAACGGCGATGGATACAGCCCGGCGGCCACCAGCCCGGCGTAATGCGCCATGTCTACCAGGAACAACGCACCCACCTCGTCCGCCACGCCGCGGATGCGGGCGAAGTCGATCACGCGCGGGTAGGCGGATCCGCCGGCGATGATCAGCTTCGGCCGCTCGGCCCGGGCCAGCCGCTCCAGCTCCTCGTAGTCCAGCAGCCCGTCCTCGCGGCGCACGCCGTATTGCACGGCGTGGAACCACTTGCCCGACAGGTTCGGTGCGGCGCCGTGCGTCAGGTGGCCGCCTGAAGCCAGGCTCATGCCGAGGATGGTGTCGCCAGGCTTGATCGTCGCCAGGAACACCGCCTGGTTCGCCTGCGCGCCGGAATGCGGCTGCACGTTGGCGAAGCCGCAGCCGAACAGCTGCTTTGCCCGGTCGATCGCCAGCGTCTCCGCCACGTCCACTTCGGCGCATCCGCCATAGTAGCGGCGGCCGGGGTAGCCTTCCGCATATTTGTTGGTGAGCACGGAGCCCTGCGCCTCCATAACGGCGGCGGAGACGATGTTCTCGCTGGCGATCAGCTCGATGCCGTCCTGCTGGCGTGCCAATTCGGCCCGCAGCACGGCGGCGAGCGCCGGGTCGGTCTCGGCCAGCGGGGCGGTGAAGAAACGCTGCGGGATTGTCGGTGCGCTCTGTTCGGTCATGATCTGGTCATCCGGGCTTGGAGCGCTCTCATACCACGCAGCCCGGCGTGAATGGAACGGAGGCTGCGGTGGCGGGCGTGAAGGGCTGGACGCTGCAGGGGTGGGCGGCGCGCAAGGAGCCGAAGGGCGAGAGCGGGCTGCGCCGGTCGCTCGGCACGGCGACGCTGGTGGGCCTGGGCATCGGGGCGATCATCGGCGCCGGGTTGTTCTCACTGACGGGGGTCGCCGCGGCGGAATATGCCGGGCCCGCCGTCACCCTCTCCTTCGTGCTGGCGGCGCTGGGCTGCGCGTTCGCCGGGCTGTGTTACAGCGAGCTGGCGGGAATGGTGCCGAGCGCCGGGTCCGCCTACG
Source organism: uncultured Acetobacteraceae bacterium (assembly GCA_964235625.1). GTDB lineage: Bacteria > Pseudomonadota > Alphaproteobacteria > Acetobacterales > Acetobacteraceae > LMUY01. The sequence continues at coordinate 1,508 of CAXSEK010000232.1, read as the reverse complement.
CCTATGCCTATGCGGCGCTCGGCGCGCTACCAGCCTGGATCATCGGCTGGGACCTGATCCTGGAATACTCGGTCGCGGGCGGCGTGGTCGCGGTCTCCTGGTCGACCTACCTGCAATCGCTGCTGCACGACTATGGCATCGACCTGCCGCACTGGCTGGCGGCGTCCCCGGCGGAGGGAGGTGTGGCGAACCTGCCGGCGGCCGCCATTATCTTGGCACTGTCCGTGCTGCTGATCCGCGGGGTGGGCGAGTCGGCCGTGGTGAACAGCATCATTGTGGTGCTGAAGATCACGATCGTGCTGGCGGTGATCGGGATCGGGGCCTTGTATGTGAACCCGGCGAACTGGCACCCCTTCATCCCGCCGAACCAGGGCGGGTTCGGGCAATTCGGCATCTCCGGCGTGCTGCGCGGGGCGGGCGTGGTGTTCTTCGCCTATCTCGGGTTCGACGCCGTCAGCACCACAGCGGCCGAGGCACGCAACCCGCAACGGGGCATGCCGATCGGCATCCTGGGGTCGCTCGCGATCTGCACCGTGCTGTATATCGGCTTTTCATTGGTGCTAACGGGCCTAGTTCCCTACCACGACATGAAGGGCAACGCCGCCCCGATCGCGCTGGCGATCGACAAGACACCCTACCACTGGCTGCAGGTGGCGGTAAAGCTGGGCATCCTGGGCGGTTTCACCTCGGTGCTGCTGGTCAACCTGCTGGGGCAGAGCCGCATCGTGTTCGCGATGGCGGAAGACGGGATGGTCCCCGCCGTGCTGGGCACGCTGTCCGAGCGGAAGACGCCGTTCGTGGCCAACCTGGTGTTCATGGTGGTGACGGCCGCGTTCGCCGCCTTCGTGCCGATCGAAGCGTTGGCCAAGCTCGTCTCCGTCGGCACGTTGTTCGCGTTCGCGATCGTCTGCGGCGCCGTGCTGATGCTGCGGCGGCGGGAGCCGGACCGCGAGCGCCCGTTCCGCGTGCCCTGGTCGCCGGTCGTGCCGCTTCTGGGCATCGCGAGCTGCCTGCTGCTGATGCTGTCGCTGCCGTGGCAGACCTGGCTGCGGCTGGTGGCCTGGTGGGTGCTGGGGCTCGTGATCTACTTCGCCTACAGCAACCGGAAAGCGGCGGCGGTGCGGGAGCGACAGGCGGCGCGCAGCTAAAGAGCCGCCCCCGCAGCCTGCAGGTATTCGTCCAGCGTTGCGTCCAGGCGGTCGTATAGCAGCCGATCGAAGGTATCGGTCGCGGCATCGACCTGCAGGGCCGCGATGTAGCCGGCGCGATCGACCGGGCGCACGGCGACGGGAGGGTATCCTGCACGCAGCAGGACCAGGTTCATCAGCAGCCGTGCCGTGCGGCCATTTCCGTCGTTGAACGGGTGAATGTCCGCCAACCGGCGGTGGGCGGTGAACGCGGTCGCTGGGCTCGCCGGTTCCACGCGCAACCACTCGGAGAAGGCTTGCATCGATGCCGGGGCCACGGCCGGTGAGGGAGAGGCGGGCCGCCCGGAGGCGCCCACCACG
>CAXSEK010000231.1:0-5431 GCA_964235625.1 uncultured Acetobacteraceae bacterium | reverse complement strand
ACGCATATCCCGGTGCTGGTGCTATACATTACCGTGCTCGTCATCCAGGCCGGTATCGGCTGGCAGATGAGCGGCAACGGCGCCACACCTTGGGTGTTAGTGAGCGGCGGGCTGGCGCTGTGCGTGGCCGTGGCGTGGCTGTTCGCCCGGGTGACCGAGGCGCACACCGCCCGGCTGCGCCTTCGGCTCGCGCGGCTGTGGCCGGCTCGGCGACACGCCTGATGGGGCGGCTGGAACGCGTCTACGCCTTCGTCGGCGTGATTTACTACGAGCAGGGCATCATCCAGGCGCTGCGAGCCGCGCGCGGGGCGGATGCGCTGAAGCCCGGCTCGTCGGACATCGTCAGCACAGTCTCGCAAGCGGCGATCCTGCTCGTGCTGTTGTGCCTGCTCGCCGCGCGGCGCCGCAGCTACGCAGCGCTGCTGCGGCCGATGCTGCCCTACATCGTGATCGTGCTGTTGTGCTTCCTGTCGGCCGCGTGGTCGGACAACCCGATGGTCACGCTGCGCCGCTCGACCACGCTGGCCGGCTGCGTGCTGTTCGGGCTGTATCTGGCCAATACGCTCGGGGTCCGTGGCGCGGTCGGGATGGCTGGGCAATGCGCGGTTTTCCTCGGGCTGCTGTCGATCGCGGTCTTCGCGGCGGTGCCGTCCATCGGGCGCGAGACGGCGCTCGGCTACAGCAACGCGATGCGGGGCGTGTTCTCGCAGAAGAACCCGATGGCGGAATGCATGCTGCTGGGCGTCAGCTGCACCTGCTTCCGCCTGCTGGACGAGGGGTTCCGGCTCAGCCGGGCCGCAGCGCTGCTGGTGCTGCTGCTGTGCATCGCGCTCAGCCGCTCGGCGACGTCGTTCGGGATCGCGGTGCTGCTGTTGTTCGCCACCGGCTTCATGGCAACGCAGGACCGGCCCCGGCTGCGCCTGGCGCTGTGCTTCGGCGCCGGGTGGCTGGTGCTGGCGGTGGTGACGCTTGGCCTGGTGGCGCCGGACCTGCTGCTGGTTGCATCCGGGCGGGATACGTCGCTGACCGGCCGCGGGCCGCTCTGGCACGAGGTGATCCGCGTGATCGCACAACGCCCGGTGCTCGGCCACGGCTATGCCGGGTTCTGGAACGACGAGTCGCGGGAGGTGCAGTATCTCTGGTTGAAGGCGGGGTGGCGGGCGCCGGACTCGCATGACGGGTATCTGGACGTTCTGGTCGAGCTCGGGGCGTTGGGCCTTGCGGCGTATGCCTTCATGTGGGCGCGCGTTGGCTTCGCAGCCTGTGCCGCGATGTGGGCGGGTACGCTGCGCGAGGGGCGGTGGGTCGGGCTGTTCATGTTGATCAACGTCGTGCTGAACCTGGACGAAGGGCCGATGCCGTATGCCAACGGCTTCAGCCTGATGATGCCGGCCGCGTTGCTCGCGACTGGCGCCTGGCACCACCGGCAGCGCCGGATCGCGGCCTTGCACCGGTGGCGTCAGCCGGTGCCGCCTTTGCTGCCAATGGCCGAATGAGCGGCCCGCTCGTCACCGTCGTCATCCCGACGCGGCGTCGGCCGGAGCTGGTGCAGCGCGCGTTGCGCAGCGTGCTGGGGCAGACGCACACGGCGCTCGACGTGGTCGTGGTGATCGACGGCCCTGACCCGGCCACCGCCGGCGCCCTGTGCAGCTGGCCGGACAAGCGGGTGCGGGTGCTGCACAACCCGGCCCCCACCGGCGCCGGGGCGGCGCGCAACCGGGCAGCGCTGGGTGCGAAAGGGGCATGGATCGCCTTCCTGGACGACGATGACGAGTGGCTGCCGGACAAGCTGGCCCGCCAACTTGCCGCCGCTGCGGGGCGCGAGGTGCTGGTCACCTGCCGGTCCCTGGTGCGCACGCCGGCGGGCGAGGAGCTGTGGCCGCGCACGCTGTACGACAACCACGTTCCGGTGGACGAATACCTGTTCGACCGCCGCACCCCGTTCCGGGGGGACGCGCATGTCGGCACCTCCACCGTCCTGCTGCCCACGAGCCTGTTCGCGCGAACCCAATTCAGCACGGACCGGCAGAACGAGGACACGACGCTGTTGCTGCGTGTCACCAAGCAGGCTGGGGTGGCGGTGGTCATGGTGCCGGAGCCGCTAGTGGTGCTTTACAAGGATGAGGCGCGGGAGTCGCTCGGCAGCCGGTTCGACTGGCGGGAGATGCTGCTCTGGGCGGACGGCATGGGCGCCCTGGTGACGAGACGGGCCTATAGCGGGTTCTGCCTGATCTATCTCGGCTCGCAAGCCGCGCGGCGGCGGGACTGGCGGGCGTTTCCGGTGCTGCTGCGGTGCGCCTTCACCCGGGGTGCGCCGCGCCCGATGCACGTGCTGCCGTTCCTGGCCTTCTGGGTGGTGCCGCCGGGCCTGCGGCAGAGATTGCGGCTGCACTTCTCCCGGCAGGCGGCATGCTGATCCGCGACAGCGCGCTCTATGCGGCGGGCAAGCTGCTGCCGGGGCTGCTCGGCATGGCGACCACGGCCCTACTCACCCGGCTGCTCGACCCGGCGGACTATGGGCTGTACGGGCTGGCCCTGGTGGTGGCGACGTTCGGGTCAACGCTGGTGTTCGACTGGCTGGGCCTGGCCTATCTGCGGGTGGCGCAGGGCGCGCCGGACGCGTTCGGGACCGTGGCCGTGCTGTTTGCCGGGCTAGCGGCAGTGACGGCGGCGGGGGCGGCGATGGCCTGGGCGGCCGGGTGGCTGGCCGGGCCGGCGGGGCTGGCGGTGGCCGGGGGCCTGTTGCTGATGGGCTGCTACGCCGCTTTCGAGTTGGCGGCCCGCTTGCCGGTGGCCCGGTTCCAGCCTGGGCGGTTCGTGGTGATGAATGGCGGGCGGGGGCTGCTGAGCCTGCTTGGCGCAGCCGGAGCCGCCTGGCTGACCCGGGATCCGGCGTGGACGGTGTGCGGGACCGCCCTGGGAACAGCGTGTGGCGTATTGCTTGGTGGGCGGTTGGGGCGGCCGGCGTTCGACACGGCGCTCGCACGCCGGCTGTTGGGCTTCGGCTTGCCGTTGGCGGTCAGCATGGCGCTGGCCGGGATCGCTACCAGCGGCGTCCGCGGGTTGCTGGAAGCGCTGGCTTCAGCGGAGGCGCTCGGGCTGTACACGGCGGCGTTCCTGCTGGTGCAGAACACGCTGTCGGTGGTCGCCGCGGGCATTGCGTCCGCCGGGTATCCGGTAGCGATACGGGCGCTGGAGCGCGGGGACGACGCGGCGGCCCGGCGGCAGGTGGCGGCGAACTGGTCGCTGCTGCTAGCGGTGCTTGCCCCCATGGCGGCCGGCATGGCGATAACGGCGCCGGGCCTGGCCGCCGCCTTGGTCGGCCCGCATTACGTGGCGGGGGTGGCGGAGTTGACGCCCTGGCTGGCCGCCGCCGGGTTCTTCGCCGGGGTTCGCGCGCACGGGTTGGACCATGTCTTCCAGCTTGGCGAGCGGCCGGCGTGCCTGGCCGGGGTCACGGCGCTGGGAGCCGTTCTAGCGGTCGGGCTCACCGTCGTGCTGGTCCCTCGGTTCGGGCCGATGGGGGCCGCTGCGGCGGCAGTCACCGGATCCGCCTGTTCATGCGTAATGGCATTGGTTTGGGGATGGCGTGTCTGGCGGGTGCGGTTCCCGACGGGCGAGGTGGCCCGCGTCGGGGGCGCTTGTGCTGTGATGGCGGTGGCGGTGTGTGGGATGCCTGGGGGGTTGGCCGCGGAGGTGCTGGCGGGGGTTGCGAGCTACGCCGTCGCGGCGGTCGCGTTGGATGTGCTTGGCATGCGGACGTTGTGCCGCAGACTGCCGGCCACGGCATTGGGCCGAATGTTCACGGGCGTTCGACGGCACTGGCGCGGGAAGCCACGGGATCGTGCGGGCCTAACTCATCAATCGATGCCGTGAATTACGTAATCGGCGTCTCGGCATTGTGCGCGTCCTGGTGGGATGCCAAAGCCCACCCCACCCTCGGCGTTGGACTACTTGATCTTGGCTTCCTTGAAGGCGACGTGCTTGCGGGCGACCGGGTCGTACTTCTTGAGTTCGAGCTTGCCAGAGGCGGAGCGGGCGTTCTTCTTCGTTACGTAGAAATAGCCAGTGTCGGCGGTCGATACGAGGCGGATCTGGACGGTATTGGACTTGGCCATCTTGGAAAATCTCTTGCAAGGGCGTGCTCGCCGGAGGCGGGAAAATGCGCATGCGGGGCTGTCACGTCAAGCCGGATGCGTGAGGCGTCGGGGGTGATCGTTTGATGCTGTTGCATCATACGTTCGGATTGGGGCGGAGTTGGTGGGCTGAAGCCCAGCCTACGGGTCAGCCTATTGTCTCCGTCGAACGATGCCTTGCGTCAGGCTGGTGGGCGCTGTGCGATCAGGGCGGTTGATTCCATGACCTCGGTGACGGCTCCGTCCGTTGCCGCATGGGTGACGATCTGCTCGATCGCTGCCATCAGTCGTGCGGCGCCGTCCTCGCCGAGCTTCGCGCGCGTGGTGCTGGACATCGATAGGGCGCGGTGGACGAAATGGGCGCAGGGCGTGCGGCGGCGGTCGATGATGCTGAGCCGCTGGAGGGCGTTGAATGGCGAGTCGAGCAGGACGGCCTCGTGCCTGACCCAGCCCGGCTGCTTCCAGAGCTGGCGGTTGCCGCTGCCCATCTCGGAGTCCATCACTGCCTGGAGGTCTCGGCGCCACGCGTTGTCCGGATTGTCCGCGTGGCTGGTGGTGAACAGGACGATTGCGGCGGCCGGGTCCGTCAGCCGGTTCAGCACACGCAGCGTCTCGGGGCGGTCCATCCAATGGAAGGCGCGGCCGATCGTCACCAGGCGGAACGGGCCCATGCCGGGCGCCAGGTCGTGCGAGGCACCCTGGCGGAACGTGATCGCGAGCCCGGACGCGGCGGCGCGGGCCTCGGCGATGGCCAGCATCTCCGGCTCCGGATCCATGCCGAGCGCGCCGGCGACCATCGGCCGGAACGCGGCGGCGAGCTGGCCGGGGCCGCAGCCGAGATCGAGCAGCTGGCCGCTTCCGTTCAGCCCGCAAAGGGTCGCGACGCCTTGGATTAGGCCTGGGGCGTATTCCGGGCGGCCGTCCAGGTAGTGCGCGGCAGCCGAGCGGAACCGCGCCGGGTCGAAGGGAATGGGTCCGATCATGCGGCCTCGTTCAGCACGCGCAGCACAGCCTCGCCGTAACGTTCCAGCTTGGACGCGCCGACGCCCTTCACCTCCGCCAGATCGTCGAGGGTGCGGGGTTGGATGGCGGCCAAATCCCGCAGGACGGAGTCGTGGAAGATGACGTAGGGCGGCACTGCCTGGCCCTTCGCCTCGCCGGCGCGCCAGGCCCGCAGCGCCTCGAATGGGCCGGAGGGGGCGTCCGCCGGTTCCGTGGTACTGCGCGCGGCACGGCTGCGGGGGCGCGAGCCGGGGCCGGCGATCGGGTCGGCCGGCTCTTCCCGCAGCATGACC
>CAXSEK010000230.1:0-5444 GCA_964235625.1 uncultured Acetobacteraceae bacterium | reverse complement strand
GCCCTGGCGCTCGCGGCCCTGTTCAGCGGCGGGCTGGGCGGGTTGCGCGCCGCTGCCGTATCCGGCCGCTATACCGAGGCCGTGTCGCGAGCCCAATCCCACCTTGCGGTCGCCGGCATCGGGGATGCGCTGAGCCCGGGTGACCGCCAGGGCGACGAGGGCAACGGGTTCCACTGGCATGTGCGGATCACCCCCACGGCGACCGCGACGCCGGTGCCGGGTGTGGTCCGGGGCACGCCGGTCCTGACGCTGTACGTCGTGCGTGCCTCCGTGTCCTGGGCGGAGGACGGGCAGACCCGGTCCGTGGAGTTGGACACGATGCGCACCGCCCCCGCGCCGCCACCGCCCCCGTGAGCCGACCCAACCGCGATGGCGGCTTCACCCTGCTGGAGATCCTCGTCGCCCTCGTCGTGCTCGGCTTCGTGCTCGCGGGTATCGCCGGCGGGGTGCAGTTCGGGCAGCGGGCGGCGGACATGCAGGCGCGCAGCATCGCGGCTCATGCCGACATGGGCTCGGTCGACCGCCTGTTGCGCCGGCTGGTGGCGGCGATGGACCCTGGCTCCCTGTCCGATCCGGCGCACATCACCGGGGGTGCGGCCGCCCTCGGCTTCACGACCGACCTGGGCAGCGCAGCCACGGCGATGGGGGATGGCGAGGCCGATATCGGACTGGTGGTGGATGCCGGGCACCACCTGGTGCTGCGGTGGCAGCCCGCGTTGCATGCCATCCGCCTCGGTCTCGTCTCGGCGCCACAGACCTCCGTGCTGCTGGACGGGGTGGACCGGGTGGAGTTTGCTTATTGGGGCCACGCTCAAGGCGGGGGGCAGGGTAGCGGGGGTGCGGGACAGTGGCTCGCGGCCTGGAAGGAACGGGACATCCCGCCGCTGGTCCGGATCCGGCTGCATTTCACACCCGGCACCAAGCGGAGCTGGCCCGACATCATCGCTGCGACGGAGCGCCTGCGCGCCAGCGGTTAAGCGTTGGTTCCGCTGCCCAGCGCGTCTAAACACTAAGCATGTTAGGCGACCTCCTCACCTGGTGGCTGCAACAAATAGCGGCCTTGATGCCGAGCGCGATGTTCGGCGACACGCGCTATCGGGATGCCGTCATCGTGCGGGTGCAAGCGGCGGGGTTGGTCGCGAGCCTGCGCCGCCGCGGCGCGGAGACTGTGCTGGGCCCGCTGGAGCCGGGGGGCAGCGTGGCGCGCCGGCTGCGGGGGCGCGGCGCCGGCCCCGTGGTGATCGGCCTGCCCGCGACGGCCCTGCTGCAGCAATCGGCCACCCTGCCGCTCGCGGCCGAGCGTGACCTGGGCGCCGTGCTGAGCCACGAGATGGACCGCCTGACGCCGTTCGCGGCCTCCGACCTGTACTGGTCCTACCGCGTCGAGAACCGGGATCGGGCTGGCGGGCGCCTCCTGCTCCACCTGCTGCTCATCCCCCGCCTGGCGGTGGCGGCGGGGCTGGAGGCGCTCGCGGCGGCCGGGTTGCGCGCGGTGGCGATCGAGGTGGCGTCCGGCTCAACGGTCGAGCACTTGCCGCTGCAGCAGCCCGGTGCGCGCCGCCGCTCCGTCGCGGTCGCTGGCTGGGGTTGCGCCGTGCTCGCCGTGGCCCTGGCCGTGCTCCCCGTGGTCCGCCAGCAACAGGCGATCTGGCAGGCGGAGGAGCGCGTGGCGGCGCTGCGGCCCCAGGTGGCGGTGGTTGACGCGCTGCGCCGCCGGGTCGCCGCCAACGAGAGCGGCGCCACCCTGTTCACCGCGGAGGCCGCGCGGGTCGGCAGCCCGCTCCGCGCCCTGGCGGCGGTCACCACGGCGCTGCCCGACGACACTTTCCTCACCGGCTTCACGATGCGGGACCGCAAGCTATCGCTGTCCGGCCGGTCCGCTGCCGCCGCCCGGCTGATCGGCCTGCTCTCCGCCGCCCCCGACCTGCAGGACCCGGCGTTCGACGCGCCCGTCACGCGGGCGGGTGACCGGCTGGACCTGTTCTCCATCCGCGCCACCTTCGCGCCGTGAGCCCGCTGCCCACCGGCCGGCGCGGACAGGCCCTGGCCGTCGGCCTCGCTCTGCTGGTGGTGGCCATGGTCTGGCTCGCCGCCGTCGCCCCGGCGCTGGACTGGTATGGCGCCCGGGCCGAGCACCTGGCGGAGCAGCAGACGCTCGCGGACCGCATGGCGGCGATCGTCGGCACGGCGCCCGCCCTGCGGCAGGTCTTGGCACGGGCGGACAGCGCCACGCCCGCGCCCCGCCTCGTGCTGGACGGGGCGACCGATGGGATCGCCGGTGCCACGCTGCAGCAGGCGGTGCAGGACCTGGCGGCCAAGGCCGGGGCCACAGTGACGAGCGCCGAGGTGTTGCCGGCCGAGGCCGTCGGCAGCTATCGCCGCATCAGCCTGCACGTGACGATCACCGGCGGTTGGCCGGTGATCGTGGCGTTGCTCGGTGCCGTGGCGGACGCGACGCCGCGGATGCTGGTGAACGACGTCTCGCTCCGGCAATCCCTGGCGCTGGGGCCCACGGACAAGCACCCGCTCGAGGCGTCGTTCACCGTCATCGCCTTCAGCGCCGGGTCAGCCAGCGCGCCATGACGGTGCCGCTCGCCCGGGTGCCGTGGCTGCTGGCCGCGCTGCTCGCCTTGGGGCTGGCGGCGGAACTGGCCTGGCCGTCCGGGAACATTGCCAGCCCGGCGACCATGCCAGCGCTGCCGCAGGCCACGGGCGGTGCCATACCCGGTGAGCCGGCAGCGGACTATGCTCCGGCGATGCTCGCGCGCCCGCTTTTCGCGGCGGACCGCCGGCCCGACGCTGGAAATGGCGCACCCGGGTCGTTGGCGTCCGTCCGTCCGGAGCCGCCCCGGCTGGCCGGGATCCTGCTGACGGCAACGGGGCGGAGCGCCATCTTCGCCACCGCGGCCGCGGGCGGGCACGGCGCCGTCGTCAAGGAAGGCGGCAGCGTTGGCCCCTGGCGGGTGGAGGCGATCCATGCCGGGGACGTGCTGCTGACCGGGCCGGAAGGGCCGCGCACGGTCCGCCCGGCCTATTCCAACCCGCCGGTTGCATCCGGTTCGCCGGCGCCGCCGTTGCCGTTGCAGACGCAGCCGGATACGAGACCATTCAACGGCCTGCCCCAGGCGGCAGGCGCAGCCAACCTCCTCAACGCGCCGGTGACGCCGGCGGCCAGGATGCCTCCATGACCGCGTACCGGCTGCTCGCTCTGCTGCCTATGGTGGCCCTGGTGGCGTGCGAACCGCGGGAGGGCACGCGTTTCCCTACGCTGCCGCAGACGTCCTTCGCCGCCGGGCAGGCCTCGCCGCGGGTGAATGGCGCGGTCGGTACGCCCGATGCGGCCCCCCCGGCGCAGGTCAGCCTGGCGCCGGCGGCCAATGTCGCGCTGCGCACGCCGGGTGCGCCGTCCGGCAGCGGGGACATCTCGCTCAACTTCGCCGACACCGACATCCGCGAGGTGGTGAGCCAGGTCCTCGGCACGACGCTCGGCAAGACCTACACGATCGATCCGTCGGTCCACGGCACCGCGACCCTGCGCACCGCCGAGCCGCTGACGCGCGAGCAGGCGCTGGCCGTGCTGCAGACCCTGCTCGCGCAGAACGGTGCGGCGCTGGTGGAGGCGGCCGGCATCTACCGCGTGCTGCCGGCGGCAGCCGCGGCGGCGACGCCCGGGCTGGCGGGCGGTGCGGGCGGGGCCGGCACCTCGCTGCATCCGCTGCGCTACGCCAGCGCCGAGGACCTGGCCAAGACGCTGACGCCGTTTGTGCAGAATGGCGGGCGCATCGCGGCCGATACCGGGCGCAACGCGCTGATCATCAGCGGTGACCCGGCGACCCAGCAGGTGCTGAACGGCCTGATCGACGCCTTCGACATCGACACGCTGGCCGGCCAGTCCTACGCATTGCTGCCAGTGACCTCGGGCGACGCGAAGGATTTCGCTTCCGCCATGCAGGACGGGCTGCGCGGCGCCGGCGGCGCGCTGTCCAACGTGGTGCGGGTGATCCCGATGGCGCGGATCGCCTCCGTGCTCGTCGTGTCCGGGCAGCCGCGCTACATCGAGGAAGCACGGCGCATCTATGGCCTGGTGGAGCGCAAGCGGCGGCTGACCGTGCGCTCCTGGCACGTCTACTACCTGCAGAACAGCCGCAGCAACGACACGGCCTATGTGTTGCAGCAGGCGTTCACGCCGAACAACGTGACGGCTACGCCCACGCCGCCGTCGAACGGGCAGGCCGGCAACATCAGCGCACAGCATGCGGGCGGCATCGGAAGCGGGATCGGCCAGACGTCGACCGGCTCCAACGGTCTGCCCGGCTCCGGTGGCAGCGGCATCGTCGGCAGCAGTCTCGGGAATGGTGGCCTCGGCGGATCCACGGGTACGGGCGGCCAAACCGGTGCGGCGGCGGCCCCTCCGGCAGCCCCGGCATCAGGCAACCCCCTGCTCGGCGGGCTGGACGCGGGCGGCGGCGACACTTCCGGAGGGGGCGCCAACCCGGACATGATGCGGATCATCCCCAACCCGCAGAATAACGCACTGCTGGTCTATGCCACCCCGCAGGAGAACGACACGGTCGAGACGATGCTGCGCAAGCTCGATATCATCCCCCTCCAGGTCCGCATCGACGCCGTGATCGCCGAAGTCGACCTGAACGACGCGCTAAACTACGGCACGCAGTTCTTCTTCAGCGCGGGCCTGCAGGGCGCACTGTCCTTTGCCTCGCCTGTGGCCGGGGCTGCCAATGCCTTCCCGGGGTTCGCGAGCGGCTTCCCCGGCTTCGTGTTGAGCGGCCCCGGCGGCACCTCGGCCGCCCTGGCCGCCCTGCAATCGGTGAGCAAAGTAAAAATGCTGTCCTCGCCGGAGTTGTTGGTGCAGGACAACGAGACAGCCAAGCTTCAGGTCGGGGCGTTGGTGCCTTACCTGAGCCAGACGTCGCAGAGCACGATCACCACCGGGTCACCGGTGATCAACTCGGTCAACTATCAGCAGACCGGCGTCATCCTGCAAATAACGCCACGGGTGAACAGTGGCGGCCTGGTCACGCTGGACATCTCGCAGGAGGTCAGTAGCGTGCAGCCGAACGTCACCACGGCCGGCATCACCAGCCCGACCTTCAACGAGCGCAACGTCAGTTCCCGCGTGGTTATCCAGGACGGGCAGACTGTGGGGCTCGCCGGTTTGATCCAGGATTCCGACTCCCGGCAGAACCAGGGCATTCCGTTCCTGAAGGATATCCCTTTACTCGGTGCCCTGGTCAGCCAGCAGACCAATGCGCGCGCGCGGACGGAATTGCTGGTGCTCATCACTCCTCACGTGGTGCACGACCAGCGGGATGCGCGCTCGCTGACGGAGGATCTGCGCGACACGCTGAGTGGGGCGGCGGGAACCGCGCAGCAGCTGAACCAGTTGCAGCAGGACTTGGAAGAATGGAGGGCTGATGGGGAGA
>CAXSEK010000229.1:0-5460 GCA_964235625.1 uncultured Acetobacteraceae bacterium | reverse complement strand
TGGACCTGCTGCTGGAGCTGCGGGCGGAGCGCGGCATGGCCGTCATGCTGATCACCCACAACATGGGCGTGGTGGCGGAGACGGCAGACCGCGTGCTGGTGATGTATTCCGGCCGCATCGTGGAGCAGTCCCCGGCCGCCGCGCTGTTCGACCACCCGGCGCACCCCTACACCTCGGGCCTGCTGGCCTGCGTGCCGTCGCTGGAGATGGATCTGCACCGGCTACAAGCGATTCCCGGCTCCCTGCCCGACCCGGCCCGCCGTCCGCCTGGATGCCGGTTCGCACCACGCTGTCCGCTGCACGTCGAGGCGTGCGACGCGGCGGTTCCGGCGATGCGGGCGGTGGGTGGTGGGCACGAGGCGGCGTGCATCCGGGCGGCGGAATTGGCGGCGTGAGTCACCGATGACCGCGCTCGTCGAGACCCGCGCGCTCTCCCGCCACTACGCCGTCCGCACCGGCGGGTTGTTCCGCCGGCAGACCACCGCGTTGCGGGCGGTGGATGAGGTGAGCCTACGGATCGCGCCGGGGGAGACGCTCGGGCTGGTGGGCGAGTCGGGCTGCGGCAAGTCCACGCTGGGGCGTATGCTGGTGCGGCTCAACCCGCCGAGCGCGGGGCAGCTGCTGTTCGACGGCAGCGACGTCACCGCCATGAAAGGCCCCCAGCTGCTGGCGCTGCGGCGGGCGATGCAGATCGTGTTCCAGGACCCGTTCGGCTCGCTCAACCCGCGCATGAGCGTGGGCAGCATCGTGATGGAGCCGCTGCTGATCCACGGCGCCCGGGTGGATGCGGCGAGCCGGGCGCTGGTGGCGGCGACGCTGGAGCAGGTGGGGTTGCACGCACGCGCGGCGCGGCGCTTCCCGCACGAGTTCAGCGGCGGGCAGCGGCAGCGGGTCGGCATCGCGCGCGCGCTGATCCTGCGCCCCCGCTTCGTGGTGCTGGACGAGCCGGTGTCGGCGCTGGACGTGTCGGTGCAGGCGGGGATCGTGAACCTGCTGCAGGACCTGCAGGCTGAATTAGGGCTCACCTACCTGTTCATCGCCCACGATTTGGCAGTGGTGAAGCACATCTCGGACCGGGTCGCGGTCATGTATCTCGGGCGCATCGTGGAGGTCGCGGACAAGCGGGCGATCTACGCCAGCGCGCTGCATCCTTACACCGAGGCGCTGATCGCTGCTGCCCCCGCGACGCGGCCGGGCCGGGTGCGGCCGCCGCGCGCCAGCGGGGACGTGCCCTCGGCCCTGGCAATGCCGGCCGGGTGCCGGTTCCATCCGCGCTGCCGCCACGTGATGGCGGTCTGCCGCACGGTGGAACCGGTCCTGGTGGAGGTGCAGCCGGGCCACGCCGTCGCGTGCCATTTGTCGTCATCGCCCTCTCTGGCGCCAGCAGGCTGAAGACAGGCGTAGGGCGGATAAGCGCAGCGCCATCCGCCGGTTTGGCACGTGGGCAGGCGGATGACGCTCCGCTTATCCGCCCTACGAGGGTTACTGCGCGAGGAACACGTCCAGCGCCCCGGTCTCCTGCTTCGCGCCGGCGTGGTCCTGAGCCAACCGCTCATACAGCGCGGCGATCCCGGTGTAGATCTCCCGCGTCGCTGCGTCCTCGCCGGCGAAGGCCGCGATCTCCTGCATCTCGGCTACCCAGCGATAGGCCTTCGGGTACATCCCGGGCACCTGGCGCTTGAACCATGTCAGCAGCTCCGGCTGTCTGGCGGCCAGCTCGGCGGCCAGCGATGGCGCCGCCCCGAACCGCGTCGCGGCCAGCATCATCGCGGCGGCGAGCCCGGTCAGCCCCTTGGTGATCCCGGCATAGCTCATCTTCAGCCCGGACGCGGCCCCCACCGGCGCCCCCAGGTCGTTGACCCGCAGGCCGTGCTGCGCCAGCACGCCCAGCGCCGGCGCGTCCGGCCCGCCGGTGTAGAACAGCGGCCCCGGGGTGCCCGGCTTGGGCGGGCCGCCGATGATCCCCGCATCCACGAAGCGCGCGCCGGTGGCACCCACCACGGCCGCGATCTGCGCCACCGTCTGCGGGCTGACGGCGTTGCAATCGGCGTAGACCGGCTTGCGCTCCGCAGCCCGCAGCGCCGGCGCCAAGGATTGGGCCAGCGCCATCGCATCACCCGGTGGCACGATCGACAGCACGATATCCGCCGTGGCGATGGCGTCCCGGTCCACGCCGCGCATCCCTGCCGCCTCCGCCCGCGCCACGCTCGCCTTGCTGCGCCCCTCCAGCAGGGTAAGGACTTCTACGCCGTGCTCCACCAGGCGGGCGCCCACGGCCGCCCCCATGGCACCCGGCGCGATCACGGCGATGATGGGCATTGGACAACTCCCCTGGCGGCGCACCGCACTCTGGCAAGCCGCGCCGCCGCCGGCAAACCCGCCGGTTGCACGGGCGTTTGCCCTCGTGTCCATTCCCCCGAACACAACGGAGCCTCGCTATGCCGCATGATGGGCACGAGCACCCAACCATTCCCGAGGACGGCTGGAAGGAAAGCGGCGTGCGCGTCATCCCCGGTGGCCAGTTGGATGCGAATACCGCGCAGACGCCGGGCATGCACCGGGAGGCCGCGATCAACCTGGCCCGTGTCGGCGCGCAGAAGATCTGGGCCGGCACCGTCCGCATCCACGCCAACGCCAAAACCGGCGCGCACCATCACGGTGCGCTGGAGAGCGTGATCTACGTCGTCCGCGGCCAGGCCCGCATGCGCTGGGGCGAGCGGCTCGAGTTCACCGCGGAAGCCGGGCCGGGTGACTTCATCTACATCCCGCCCTACGTCCCGCACCAGGAGATCAACGCCTCGACCGACGAGACGCTGGAATGCGTGCTCGTCCGCTCGGACAATGAGGCGGTGGTGGTGAACCTCGACATCGAGCCGGCGGAGAAGCCGGACGACGTCCCCTGGGTCGACCCGATCCACAAGCACCCGGCCGGGTGATAACCGAAGCCAATAGGAGCCTACCTCGCCCGAAGGTCATACCGTCCACCGCCTCGCCGACGCGTTCACCGCGCAGTTCACCGGCCACGCCGGCCGCGCCAGCAGCCCGCAAGGCCGCTTCGCCGAGGGCGCGGCCACGCTGGACGGCCTGGTGCTGGATACGGCCGAGGCCTGGGGCAAGCAGATGATGCTGCAGTTCGCCGGGCCGGTGTGGTTGCGCGTGCATCTCGGCCTGTATGGCATGTGGCGGTTCAGCGGCCCGGGGCTGCAGGGCATCGGGCGCCGCGGCCGCAAGGGGGAGCTGGACGAGGACGGCACCCCCGTCCCGCGCGGCGCCGTGCGGCTGCGGCTGGCCACCGCCACCCACACCGCCGACCTCAGCGGCCCCACAGCGTGCGAGTTGCTGTCCGGCGTGGAGAAGGCAGCGGCGATGGCCCGGCTCGGCCCCGACCCGCTGCGCCCGAGCGCGCGCCCGGCCAAGGCTTGGACGAAGATCCATGCTTCACGGACGTCGATCGGGCAGCTGCTGATGAACCAGGACGTGGTCGCCGGCATCGGCAACATCTACCGTGCCGAGTTGCTGTTCCGGGCCGGGATCGATCCGCACCGGCCGGGCCGCGACCTGGCCAAGCGGCAATGGGACGCGTTGTGGCGGGACGCGCGCGCCCTGCTACAGGACGGCGTTCGCGACGGGGCCATCATCACGACCCGGCCGGAGCACCGCAAGCCGGTGCCGGGCTCGCGGATGCGGAAGAATACACGCAGCTACGTGGCCCACCGCGCCGGCGAGCCCTGCCGGGTGTGCGGCAACCCCGTGCAGATGGAGGTGATGGCGGGGCGCAAGCTGTATTGGTGCCCGGTGTGCCAAACCGGTTGATCCCGCAACCATCGTGCGCCATTTGAAGCAGTCATGAAGGACCCCTACGAAACACTGGGCGTGGCCAAGGACGCCTCGGCGGACGACATCCGCAAGGCGTACCGCAAGCTCGCCAAGAAACACCACCCCGACCTCAACCCGGGCAACAAGGCCGCTGAGGCTACCTTCAAGGATATCGGGGCAGCGAACGACCTGCTGTCAGACCCGGAGAAGCGGGCGCGCTTCGACCGCGGCGAGATCGACGCGGCCGGGGACCCGCGGCAGGAGCGCCCGAGCTACCGCTCCTACGCCGACACGGGGTTCTCCGGCGGCGCGCGGTATGGCGGCGGCGAGACGGAGGCCGGGTTCGGTGACATATTCGCCGACCTGTTCGCACAAAGCCAGCAAAGGAGCACCCGTCCGATGCGGGGACGGGATAGCAGCTACAGTCTCGCCGTGGATTTCGTGGACGCGATAAAGGGCGCGCATCAACGCCTGACGCTACCGGACGGCCGCACGCTGGACGTGCGGGTGCCGCCGGGCATGGAGGACGGGCAGACGCTGCGGCTGCGTGGCCAGGGCGGCGAGGGTGCCAATGGCGGCCCGGCGGGCGATGCGCTGATCACGGTGACGGTCGCCAAGCACGCCGTGTTCCGGCGCGAGGGGGACGACATCCATTTGGACTTGCCGGTGACCGTGAAGGAGGCGGTGCTGGGCGGGCGCGTGACGGTGCCGACGGTGACGGGCTCGGTCGCGATGACGGTGCCGCGCCGGTCCGACGCCGGCACGATGCTGCGCCTGCGCGGTCGCGGCGTGCCGGCGCGGGGTACCGTGGCCGCCGGTGACCAGCTGGTGACGCTGCGGATCGTGCTGCCGGACGTGGACGACGCGCTGGAAGAGCTCCTGCGCGGCTGGACGCCGGAGGCTGAGATCGATCCGCGCCAAGGCATGACAGAGAAGGCATGATGGAGGGGGCATGATCACCATCGAGATGCTGCCGCAGCGCGTGCCGGGTCTGATGCTGGCCGATGTGGCGCGATGGGTGGAACTGGCCTGGGTCCGGCCGGACGGCCAGCCAGGGGCTTGGATGTTCCGCGAGATCGACGTGGCGCGGGTGCGGCTGATCGTCGAGCTACGCGACGAGCTGAGCCTGAACGAGGACGCGCTGCCGACGGTGCTGTCGTTGATGGACCAACTGTATGAGGCCCGCCGCCACATGCGCGCCCTGTGCCACGCGCTGGACGCCGCCTCGTCCGACGCGCGGGAGGCGGTGCTGCGCGAGATCCCCGGGCGGTGAGTGCCCGGCTGTGAGTGAAGGGCCGCGGCTGACGGAACGGGCCGAAGCGGAGCTGGCAGCCCGGCGCGCGCGGGAGGCCGCGGCGCTGCGGGCCAATTTGCGGCGGCGAAAGGAGCAGCAGCGGGTGCCGGCGGAGGGCGGAGAGCGTTCCAAAGAGCTCGAGACGAACGGCCGACAGGGTAACTGATCGCCATCTTGCGGGCCGCGCCGTTTTCGTTCCAAGCCTAGCCGACCGAACGCCAGGAGCGTTGACTCCCGCCGCATCGGCTTCCGTCTCGGCTTTCTGGCAACCGGAACTGGGACCGGGACTCAACCGGGGTTTGCCACGCTCGCAATTATGTCCACAACATTGGATGCTATAGTACGAACGA
>CAXSEK010000228.1:0-5470 GCA_964235625.1 uncultured Acetobacteraceae bacterium | reverse complement strand
ACGCCGAGCATCGCTCGTCGCTCGCCAAGAAGATCGGCCTCGGCCGCAAGCCCGCTCCAAAGGAAGAGGTCACCGCCGCCCCCGCCCCCGCCAAGCGCGGACGCAAAGCCGCTTAATTAGCCCGACAAAAACCTCCATGTATCTGCGAGAGATCCTGGACAGATACTGAAGCCGACCGGCCCGGAACTAGTCTCTCCACCGAACGTTTCCGCGGTTCGTTGAGGGCTATAATGACGGACCAGACACCCGCCCCACCCCGCTCGGCTGCCACGGTCACGCCCGTGAACACGCCGGGCGTCGGTGAACTCTTGATGCTCGCCGTCTTCGTCGTCGTTGTTACCGGCCTTTACTTCGCCCGCGAAGTCATGCTGCCGATCACGCTAGCCGTCCTGCTCTCCTTCGTCCTCGCCCCGCTCGTCTCGCGCCTGCGCCGGATCCACATCCCGCGCATTCCAGCAGTGCTGCTGTCCGTGGTCCTGGCACTCAGCGTGATCCTCGCACTCGCCGGGCTGATCGGAATGCAGTTGGCGAGCCTCGCGGGCGACTTGCCGCGCTACCAATACACGGTCGAGCACAAGGTATCGGTGCTGCAAAAACTGACCGTCGGCGAATTGTCCGAGTTGATCGACCGGCTCGGCCATCAACCGGCCATCCAGGCCGCCAAGCCTTTGCAACCACCGGCGGTGAGCGCCCCCGCCGGTCAGAAACCAGTCATCGTGCAGGTGCAGGAGCCGCCGCCATCCCCGCTCGCCATCGCCCGCGAGGTCCTCACCCCCATCGTCGCCCCGCTTGCCACCGGCGCCATCGTCTTCGTGGTCGCCATCTTCGTCCTGATGCAGCAGGAAGATCTGCGTGACCGCCTGATCCGGCTGTTCGGCAGCAACGACCTGCATCGCACGACCCTGGCCCTGGATGACGCTGGGCGCCGGCTCAGCCGCTATTTTCTCACCCAACTGGGCATCAATGCGGCGTTCGGCTGCGTCATCACCGGCGGGTTGCTGCTGGTCGGCGTTCCCAGCGCCCTGTTGTGGGGCATCATGGGCGCGCTGCTGCGCTTCGTGCCCTATATCGGATCCTGGCTCTCCGGCCTGCTCCCCTTTGCCCTGGCCTGCGCCGTCGACCCCGGCTGGTCCATGGCCATCTGGACGATCGGCCTCTACGCCGTCGTGGAGTTGACGGTGGGGCAGGTCGTCGAACCCTTCATGTACGGCCACAGTACCGGCCTTTCCCCCGTGTCGGTCGTCGTCGCCGCCATCTTCTGGTCCTGGCTCTGGGGTCCGATCGGGCTGATCCTCTCGACCCCGCTCACCCTCTGCCTCGTGGTGCTCGGCCGCCATGTCCCAAAGCTCGAATTCCTGGACGTCCTGCTCGGCGACCGTCCGGCGCTCACGCCCGTCGAAAGCTTCTATCAGCGCATCCTCGCCGGAGATGCCGACGAGGCCCTGGCACAGGCCGAGCAGATCCTGCGCGAACGCCCGCTATCGTCCTATTACGACGATGTGGTGCTGAACGGCCTGCGGCTCGCCGTCGTCGACGTGGACCGCGGCTTGTTGCGCCACGCCCAGATCGCCGAGGTCGTCAAAACCGTGCTCGAGCTCGTGGGTGACCTGGACGATCACGACGATGCGGTTCCAGCCGGCAAGGATTCGTCCGAAGGTCCCGTAGCACTCCCCGAGCGCGAGACCAGACTGCCGAACCGGCCGCCGCCTGGCCCCGACCTCAACGGCGAAGAACCCGGCGCAGAACGGGCCGACAGCGCACCCGTGCTGTGCATCGCCGGCCGCGGCCCGTTCGACGACGCTGCCGCCGCGATGCTGGCCCAATTGCTCGCCAAGCACGGCCTGGCCGCCCGCACGCTCCCGCATTCCGCCGTCACCCGCTCCCAGGTAACGCATCTGAACACCGGCGAGGCGTCCATGGTCTGCCTTTGCCACGTCGAAGTCGCCGGTGACCCAAGCCGCCTGCGCTATCTCCTCCGCCGCGTCCGCCAGCACCTGTCCCGCACCCCGGTGCTGGTCGGCCTGTGGCCCGGTGACCTCGGCACCATCCCCGACGAACGCCTGCGCCTCGTCGTCGGCGCCGACCACATCTCCTCCACTCTTGCTGACGCCGTGAACACCTGCCTCCACGAAGCCCGCGAACTCGGCAAAACAACCTCAGTGGAACGCCTGACCGCCTAATCCGCCATCCTCGCCTGGAAGGGCCGGGGACTGGTTTCGGACGAATTTTCATGCGGTGCATCGCCCGCCGGGGACTTGGCTAAACGCCGCGCGCCCCCAAAACCGGTATCCTATTCGACGCCGAGAACGCCGTGGACAGCATCGCTTCGACCACCACCAAGCCATCGACCAAGGAGTGTCTCGCCGCCCTGGCGTTCGATCTCGCCATCCGCGCTGCCGCCGCTCCAAACGGCCTGGTGTTCATTGACGCAACCGGTGACCGCCTGGACGATCTCGCCGACGCGGCCGCCGCGTTCCAGCCGGCGCTCACCATCCTTACCTTCCCGGCTTGGGACAACCTGCCCTACGACCGTGCCCCGCCCTCCCCCGGCATCGTCGGCCGCCGCGTCGCCACCCTCGCCGAACTTGCCGGCGAACCACCCCGCCCGGTCCTGGTGCTCACCTCCGCCCGCGCCGTCCTCGCCCGCGTCCCCCCGCCGAGCCAATGGCAGGACGCCACCCTCACCTTCACCCCTGGCGACGTGGTCGATCTGGCGGAGATCTCCGAACGTTTGCGTAGCTTCGGATATGCCGAGGAAGAACACGTTGACGAAGCCGGCCAGGTCGCCCTCCATCCCCAAGTGATCGACGTCTTTCCCGGCGATGCCACCGCCCCGCATCGCCTCCTCGTCACCGACGGCCGGCTCGAAGCGATCCATCGCATCGACCCCGCCACCCAGCGCTCCGCAGGCGGCAGCGAGCCTCACCTCCTGCTCCGCCCCGTCATCGACGTCCTGGCGGACGAGGCGCACGCCGCCAATCTGGTCTGTTTGCTCCACTACCTGCCCGGCGCCGAAATCCTGCTGCACGAGGAAGCCCAGCCGCGCTGGGATGACCTGCGGGAGCAGATCGACGATGCCTATGCCGCGACCACGCGGGCCCGCCGCAGCGCCGCGGACGGCCCCGCTTACCTGCCGCCTCCCGCGCAACTCCTTACCGGCGCCGAGGAACTCGCCGAGCTTCTCGCCGGCGCCACCCACGATGCCGCCCTCGGCCACGCCGTCCTGACCGCGCCACTGTATCGCCCCGCCGCCATCGCCGCCGCACTCCGCGACGCCCTCGCATCGGGCCGCGCCGTGATCGCCGCCGGGGCAAGGGCCGCCCACCTCCACACCGCGCTTACCCAGCGCCACTCTACCCCCGTCCGCCTCGCCACAAATTGGCAGGACGCAACCACCGGCCCTGGCGGCACCGTCGCGATCCTGCCGGCCGCGCTCCCCAGCGGCTTCGTCCGCGATGGCATCCACCTGCTCGCCATGCCTACGACTCAGCCCCGCACCCACGCCGCCCACCGGCTGACGCTCGAGGAGCCGCCCCGCTTCGGCGACATCGTCGTCCATCGCGGCCACGGCGTCTGCCGCCTGCGCGGCCTGGCGTCGGTCGGCGAGGAGGAGCGCGTGGCACTCGAGTTCGCCGGCGACACCGAGCTTCTGGTGCCGACCGACGAGTTGGACCAGATCTGGCGCTATGGCAGCGAAGCCGACGCGATCGCGCTCGACAAGGTCGACGGCGACACCTGGCGCCACCGCGAAGCCGAGATCGCCGAGGAGATCACCACCACGGCCAAGGCCCTGGCCGCCGAAGCCGCAGCCCGCGCGAAACTGAAGGCGCCCGCCATCCAGCCGCCTGCGGCCCCCTACGCCCGCTTCGTCCGCCGGTTCGCTTTCCCGCTCTCCCCCGACCAGGCGGACGCCACGGATGCCACCCTGGCCGACCTCGCCGCCGGCCGCCCGATGGACCGCCTCGTCTGCGGCGATGTCGGCTTCGGCAAGACCGAGATCGCCTTGCGTGCCGCCGCCGCCACCGCGCTGGCCGGCTACCAGGTCGCCATCGTCGCCCCGACCACCGTCCTCGCCCGGCAGCATTTCGACACCTTCACCCGCCGCTTCGCCGGCCTCGGCCTCCGGGTGGACAAGCTGCTGCGCGGCGCCACCACCGCCGAGGGCCGCGCCGTCCGCACCGGCCTGGCCGACGGCAGTATCGCCATCGTCGTCGGCACCCAGGCCGTCGCCGCCGACGCCATCCGCTTCAAGAACCTAGCCCTCGTCGTGATCGACGAAGAGCAGCGCTTCGGCGACGCCCAGAAGAAGCGCCTCGCCACGCTGCGAAACCCCGAGGGCGGCGTCCACACTTTGGTGATGACGGCGACCCCCATCCCGCGCACCCTGCAGACCGCGATGGTCGGGCTGCGCCAGATCAGCGTCATCGCCACCGCCCCTGTCCGCCGCCAGCCCACCCGCACCTTCGTCCTGCCGTGGGACCCGGTGATCGTGCGCGAGGCTTTGATGCGCGAGCATGCCCGCGGCGGCCAGAGCTTCGTCGTCTGCCCCCGCATTGAGGACACCGAGCCGCTCGCTGCCCGCCTGGCCGCTGCTGTCCCTGAACTGTCCCTCGTCACCGCCCACGGCCGCCTCAAGCCACAGGCGCTGGAGCAGGCCGTCGCCGAGTTCGCCGCCGGCGAGCACGACGTGCTGCTCGCCACCAACATCATCGAGGCAGGGCTGGACATCCCCCGCGCCAATACGATCCTGATAACCCGCCCTGACCGCTTCGGCCTGGCCCAACTGCACCAGATGCGCGGCCGGGTCGGCCGCGGCGCCCGGCGCAGCTTCGCCTACCTCCTCACTGAAGGCAGTAAGACCCTGTCCGCGCCAACGAAGCGCCGCCTGCACACGCTGGAAGCGCAGGAACAGCTCGGCGCCGGCATCACCATCAGCCTCGCCGACATGGACGCTCGCGGCGCCGGAGACCTGTTCGGCGCGCAGCAGGCGGGCCACGTCCACGCCATCGGCACCGAGCTGTATCAGCATCTGCTCGCCACCGAACTCGCCGTCGGCCGCGGCGAGCCCCGCCCGCCGCCGCCGCCCATCCTGCATACGGAGGTCACCGCCCGCATCCCGGAGGATCTCGTCCGCGAGCCCAACCTCCGGTTCGAGCTATACCGCCGCCTCGCCCGCCTGCCGGACCAGCAAGCCGCCGCAGCCTTCGCCGAGGAAATGGAGGATCGCTTCGGCGAGCTGCCCGAGCCGGTCCATCTGCTCATCGCTCAGGCCGGCCTCCGAGCCTGGTGCGCCGCCAACGGCATCACCCGCCTGGACGCCGGCCCGCACGCCATCGCCCTCACCACCGCCGACCCGGCCTCCGCCCGATCCCTGGCCGAACGGTTCGACGGTGCCAAAGCCAAGGAAGGCAGGGTCCTGATCTCCCTCGCCATCCCCAACGCCGCCGACCGCCTACGCCAACTCTGCCAA
>CAXSEK010000227.1:0-5471 GCA_964235625.1 uncultured Acetobacteraceae bacterium | reverse complement strand
CGTGGCCGATGACATCCTGCAGACCTTCGACGACGTCCGCGCGCGTGCGGCGCTGGAGGCGTTGGTCGGCCTCAGCCACCACGTGCAGGTGATCCTGTTGACCCACCACCCACACATCGAACAGGTCGCCCGCGGCCTGCCGATCCACTCCGTTGAATTGAAGGCACTCGTATGAACACTGTCCGGCTCGGCATCATCGGCGCGGGCATCATGGGCGAGCGCCTGCTTCGCGCGGCGCAGGGCCACCCTAGCGTTGCTATTTCCGGCATTTGGGATCCGGTGGAGGCGGTCACCGCGCGGCTGGTGGCGGATCTGCCCGGCACAGTCGTTGCCACGTCGGCAGCGGCGGTGATCGCCGGGTCGGATTGCGTGTATGTCGCCTCGCCGCCCGCCACCCACCTGCTGCACGCCCGCGCGGCGCTGGCGGCGGGCAAGGCGCTGTTCTGCGAGAAGCCGCTGGCCACGGACGTAGCCGACTCCGCCGCGTTCCTGGCGGAGGCGGCGGGCGCGCGGGCGGCGGTGAACTTCCCGTTCGCCTCCTCGCCCGCGGTGGAACGGCTCGGCACCTGGCTGGCCAAACTCGGCACGCCGGACCAGGCCACGATCGAGGTCGCCTTCGCCACCTGGCCGCGCGGCTGGCAGCACGCCGCCGCCAGCTGGCTGGACGGCCCGGCACAGGGCGGGTTCACGCGCGAGGTCGTCTCCCACTTCCTCTTCCTCGCCCGGCGGCTGCTCGGCCCGCTCACGCTGGATAGCGCCACCACCAGCCATCCAGAGCCGGGCCGCAGTGAGCGCGCGATGCGGGCCGTCCTGCACGCCGGCGCCATCCCCGTGCGCCTGACGGGAACCGTCGGCACGACCAGCGAGGAGGACAGCAACCGCTTCACTCTCACGAACGCCGCCGGGTCTGTGCGCTTGCGGGATTGGGCGTTCGCCGAGCGGCTGGACGGCACGTGGCACGGCGATCCGGACGCGATCCCCCACGTGCAGGCTCGCCCGCTGGTGCTGCAGCGGCAGTTGGATGGCGTGGCGACGATGACGCATGGCGAGCCTCACCGACTGGCGACGCTGGCCGAGGCGTTCGAGGTGCAAAGCGTGGTCGAGGCGATCCTGGCCTCGTAATCCGTTCCGCCCTAGCCTCACCGTATGCACGCGCCCTTCACTTGCGAGAAGCAATCCGCCACCGGCTCCCGCGGCATGGTGGTCACCAACCACCCGCTCGCCTCCGCCGCGGGGGTGCAGATGCTGGTCGAGGGCGGCAATGCGGTGGACGCCGCCATCGCCGCCCTGTTCGCACTGACGGTGGTGGAGCCGATGATGGTGGGCGTGCTGGGCGGCGGCCTGGCGCATATCCGCCTGCCGGACGGCCGCCACACCATCCTGGACGGCATGAGCACCGCCCCCGCCGCCGCCCGGCCGGACATGTTCGGGCCCGAGGCGCTGGCCGCCCGCGCCAACCAGGTCGGGCCGCTCGCCGTGGGAGTGCCGAGCGCGCTGCTCGCCTGGTGCACGGCACTCGAAGGCTACGGCACGATGACGCTCGCGGACGTGATGGCTCCGGCGCTGCGCCTGGCCGAACGCGGCTTCACCGTGACGCCCTACCTGACGGACGCCATCACGGACGGCGCCGAGGATCTGCGCGACTGCCCCGACCTCTCCTCCCTGTTGCTGCCCGGCGGCGAACCGCTCCAGCCGGGCACGCGGTTCCGCCGGCCGATCTACGCCCACACGCTGCGCCAGATCGCGGCCGAAGGCGCCGCGGCGCTCTATGGTGGCAGCCTGGGCGCCGCCCTGGTCCAGCACATGCGCACCCATGGCGGGTTGATTACCCGGGCCGACCTCGCCGCCGTGCGGGTGCTGGAACGCGAGCCGGTCCACGGCGCCTATCGCGGCTGGAGCGTGCTGGGACCGCCGCCGCCCTCCTCCGCCGGCGTGCACATCACGCAGATGCTGAACATCCTGGAGGGATACGACCTCGCTGCCATGGGCTTCGGCTCGCCGGACGCGACCCACCTGCTGGCCGAGGTGCTCAAGATTGCCTTGGCCGACCGCGCCGTCGCCACCGCCGACCCGGCGTTCGTGGCGGTGCCAGTCGCGCGCCTCACCTCCAAGGCCTACGCCGCGGACCGCAGGGCCAAGATCGAGCTGGGCCGGGCGCAGGCGTGGGGGCCGGGGCTGGACGCGGCGGAGTCGGCCAACACGACGCACGTGACAGTGGCCGATGCCGGCGGCACCGTGGTCAGCACCACGCAGACCATCAACGGATTATGGGGCGCCCGCTTCGCCGTGCCGGGCACGGGGCTGATCCCGAACAACTACATGCTGAACTTCAACCCCGTGCCCGGCGGCGCGCTCAGCGTCCAGCCGGCGAAACGCGTGTTCACCTCCATGTCGCCCACCATGGTGCTGCGCAACGGCGAAATCCGCTTCGCATTGGGGCTGCCCGGCGCCCTGCGCATCTTCGGCTCGGCGATGCAGGCGCTGGTGAACCTGCTGGACCACGGCATGACGCCGCAGCAGGCCGTGGAAGCGCCGCGGGTGTGGACTCAGGGCGGCCCGCTGGAGATTGAGCCCGGCATCCCGGACGCCACGGCGGTCGCCCTGTCGGCCCGGGGGCATGACGTGCTGCGGGTGCGGCGGATCGCGGGCGGAATGAACGCGGTGGCGTTTGGGGAGGACGGCATGATGACCGGAGCGGCGTGCTGGCGCGCGGATGGCACGCCGATCGGTATTGCCGGCGGGCTGGCGCGGGCGGGGGTAAGATTCTCGACGTAGTTGCCACCCGTCCTTGCTGCTCCCTCTCCCGTCCTTCACGGGAGAGGGCCGGGGTGAGGGCCGGACGCGCACGCATTATCCAGCGTTCACGGGATCCCAGCTCCCTCACCCCGGCCCTCTCCCAGAGGGAGAGGGAGCAGAAGTCGGTCTCGCTACGCCTCCAGTAGTGCTTTTGCCTGCTTCAGATCGGTCACGAACGCCGCGTATTCCCGCCGCTTGCTCTCCTCGTCCGGCAGCCGGAGCAAGTAAGACGGGTGCACCGTCACCAGCGCCTGGCTGTTGCCGTCCAGCGCGATCGGCCGGCTGCGCTCGCGGGAGATCGTCACCACCCGGCCGAGCACGGCGCGGGCCGCGGTGGCGCCCAGCAGGACCGTCACGACCGGCTTCACCTCCCGCCGCTCCAGGTCGAGCCAGAACTTGCAGGCGGCGATGTCCCCGGCGTCCGGCTTGGAGTGGATGCGCCGCTTGCCACGCGGCTCGAACTTGAAGTGTTTGACCGCATTGGTGACATAGGCGTCGTTACGGTCGATCCCCGCCTCCGCCAGCGCCGCGTTGAACATCTGCCCGGCGGGGCCGACGAAGGGGCGGCCTGCCAGATCCTCCTGGTCGCCCGGCTGCTCGCCCACGAACATCAGCCGGGCGTCCAGCGGCCCCTCGCCGAACACGGTCTGCGTCGCCGGCTCCCAAAGCGGGCACGCGCGGCAGGCGGCGGCCTCCTTCGCGGCGAGCCGCAGCGGCGGGTCCGGCAGATGGTCGAGCGTCGCCGGCTCCGGCATGGGGGCGATGCGGGCGGGTTTGGGCGGAGATATCACGGGGGTGTCCACCATGTCGGCCACGCGGCCGGCGGCATTCCGGATCAGCTCCGGGATCGCCGCCGCCTCGGGCAGGTTGCGCCAGTACTTGCGCGGCATTTCGGACGTCATCGCGCCGATCTTGAGCCGCGCCGGGTTGAAGATGCTGCTGAAATAAGCGCGCCAGTAGGCTTCCAGCTTGTCGTCGTCCGGCACGTCCGCCCGGTTGGCGCCGGCGGTGAAGCTCATCTCCTCGCCGTTCCAATGCGCGCTGCGGTAGGGGGTCAGGATCGACCAAACCATGGTGGCGAAGCGGCGCATGAAGAACGGCGCGTTGGCCTCGACGATGAAGTGGTCGGGCTCGAACCAGGCGACGTAGCGGGTGCCCTCCGGCTCGCTCACCTCGCGAAAACGCACGAAGGCGCGCATCTTGTGCGTGTCCCGCCGCACGGACTGCGCCAGGCGCTGGGCGCGTTGCACCTCGGGGTCGGTGACCAGCTCCAGCAGATGCCGCTCGCCGGCATGGGCGCGGCCGAGCAGGGTGTAGAGCAGGCTGAACCGGGCGGGCTCGCGCGCCTGGATGACGGTCTGCGCCAACTCCACCAGGGCGCGGGGGACGTTGAACGTGCCGCTGGCTGCAGCGGCCGGCGGCGGGGGTTCGGCGCCGGAGGCGAACAGGTCATCGGGTTCGCGGACGGACCAGACGACGTCCGCCGGCGGCACGCCATCCAGGATCAAGCGCCGCGCCGCGTCCCGCCATCCACCCCAATCCACCTCGTGCGCGAGCACCACACTTTGGGTCACGGCCCGACGCCTCGCCTCACGCGAACAAATCTGTCTGCGCCGGCTTGGGCGTGAGCCGGGCGCGCAGCCGCTCGCTGTCCAGCCCGGCGCCACCCTCGTGCCCGGCGGTCGTCACGAACGCACTGATCTTGGCCAGCGGCAGGCGCAGGCGGGCCAGGTCTTCCATGCGCAGGCTGCGATGGCGGCGGGCCTTGAGGATCGCGTTCACCGATTTCACGCCGATGCCGGGGATGCGCAGCAGCCGCTCCTTCGGAGCGGTGTTCACGTCCACCGGGAACTGGTCCCGGTGCGCCAGAGCCCAGGACAGCTTCGGATCGATCGACAAGTCCAGATTGCCCGCCGTGTCGGTCTCCAACTCGGGCGCGGCGAAGCCGTAGAACCGCATCAGCCAGTCGGCCTGATACAACCGGTGTTCCCGCACCAGCGGCGCGTGGTCCGGCGGCAGGCTGGCCGACGCATCCGGGATCGGACTGAACGCGGAATAGTACACGCGCTTCAGGCCGTACGACCCATACAGGTTCGTGCTCATCCCCAGGATGTCCCGGTCCGAGCTGCTGTCGGCGCCGATGATCACCTGCGTGCTCTGCCCGGCGGGCGCGAAGCGCGGCCCCTTGCGGTCGGCCTTTGCCTCGTCGATCCGCAGCCGCATGCGGCCCATCGAGCGGCGGATGCCGGGCAGGTCCTTCTCCGGGGCCAGTGCCGCCAGGCTGCCCTCAGTCGGCAGCTCGACGTTGATGGACAACCGGTCGGCGTATTTGCCGGCCTCCAGCAGCAGCGCCGGGTCGGCGTCCGGGATGGTCTTGAGGTGGATGTAGCCGCGGAAGCCGTGCTCCTCCCGCAGGATGCGGGCGACGCGGACGATTTGCTCCATCGTGTAGTCGGGGTTGCTGATGATGCCGGAGGAGAGGAACAGCCCCTCGATACAGTTACGCCGGTAAAAGCCGAGCGTGAGGGTGACGACTTCCTCGACCGTGAACCGGGCCCGGCGCACGTTGGAGGAGCGGCGGTTGATGCAATACAGGCAATCATACACGCAGGAATTGGTCAGCAGGATCTTCAGCAGCGAGATGCAGCGCCCGTCCGGCGCGTAGGCGTGGCAGA
>CAXSEK010000226.1:0-5497 GCA_964235625.1 uncultured Acetobacteraceae bacterium | reverse complement strand
GGCTGGCCGGCACCGCTGGACGCCGAAACCGCTCCAGCCCCGCCAGCGCCTGCCGCAGGGGCGGTGCCGGAAAGGTCCGACTGCTCGACGGTGCTGGCCATCGCGTCGTGCACGCCGTCCAGCAGCATCGACAGCCGCCGCACCTCCTGCGCCCGAGCGGGATCGGGGCGGGCGGCGCGGATCGTGTCGGTGATGGTCTGGCGCAGGGCCGACAGATCGCGGAAAGACTGGACGGGGGGTAACTGTGTCGCCGTGTCGAATATCTGCCGCTCGGCTCCGGCCATCGGCGCCGCGTTCGGGCTTTCCCCCTTCACGATGTCCTGCGCCCGTTGGCGAATGGGCGTCATCGACACGCCCACGGTCCCGTTCGGGTCCACCGCCCGCCACAGTGCGCCCTCCCCCGTCTTGGTCGCCGCGTTCGCCGCCGCGATCGGCGCCCGGAGCGCCGTCCCAACTATTCCGTCCGAGCCAGCCGGCAAGTTGCCCCCCAGCGCGTCCGCAGCGGCCGAGGCACCGGTCTGTGCCTGCGCCACCGCTGCTGCACCAGGTTGCACCGGGTCCAACGCCCTGGCCTGCGCCGCCACCGCAGCGGGATCACCGTCCGGCGCGACGCCGCGCAGGGCTGCCACTCGCGCGTCGTTCTGCTGGGTGGATCGAGTGGTAAACTGCGCCGAGATATCCGGTCCGCTGCGCGCTGCACCGCGTTCGTACTGGCCGAGCCGGGGATCTTGAGTGAGCTGGAACGTGGTCGGTTGCGAGCCGGGTACCAGTTCGGGGTTATCCTGCGCCAGGGCATCCTGCGCCGCTGCTGGGTCCGACATCATGCCGCGCAACTGTCCGGCTGCCGCGTCAGCCTGGCCCGGAGAGGCCGTCACAGGTGTCCCGTCCGCGCGTGCGATCGGCGCCCCATCCTGGTCCGTGACCGGCTGCATGCGACTCGGTGCGACGGCACGGGGCGCAAGGTAATCGCTGGCGGAGCGTACGGCTGATCCTGCGCCCGCCAGCGCTACACCCGTCCCCAACGAGCCCACCAGATTCGCGATCGGCTTGTATGGCTCGGGGGCAAAGTCCGCCGCTTGCTGGCCACCCACGGCAGCGCCGGCCGAAAGCGCCACATTGCCGGCCGTAGGCGCCCCCAGAGCCGATACCGCCGCCTCCGCCGCGGGAGCGGCAGCCAGACCCGTTCGCACCGCCAGCGCCGCACCGCCAGCCGGCACGAGAGCGCCCACCACGCCCTGTCCGATTGCCCGTGCAGCACGATCCCAGCCATCCGGCGCTTGAACGTCATCGGGATTGGCACCAACCAAGCCCATAGCCCGGCGAAGCGAAGCCGACCCGCCCACCGGGTCCACAATCTGCGGAATGCTGGAGCCCGTGACCGCGTTGATGCCACGCGCTGCGAGGTTGAGCCCGCCGGTCATTAAATCCACAGGCAGGCCGATCGTGCTGGCGAGTGCCTCGTTGCCGCCCGCCGCCACGTTCGCGACTGTGCCGGTCAGCGGAGCCGGCGGACGGGCTGGCGGGGATTCGCCGCGGGAGAACGCCGCCCAATCTGCCGGGCTCAAATTGACCATCTGGCCGGAGTTGGGGTTGTAGCCGGGCTCGTTTGGCTGCAACGGCCTGGGGTCTACGGATTGCCAGTTCGGGGCGGCAGGAGTGGCCGGCGCAGAGGCAGCCGGCGGGCCGGCAACGGGGGTTCCGGCAAATGCGGCCCATGGGTCCGCTCCGGCAGCCTGACCTGGCGCCGCGGGGGTGGCTGTCTGCGGTGATGCGAACTGCGGGTTTGCCGGTGCCAACGGAGGCGCTGTGGCCGGGTCGCCGTTGAAGGCCGCCCATGGGTCGATATCGGCCATGTTACTGCCCTCCTCCGAACTGCTGCACGGAGAGCGGCCCAGCTTTACCCTGCACGGTCATCGTCGGATCGATCCGATTGATGATCTGCATAGCCCGCGCGCCCTCGGCCGGACTAAGGCCCTTCGACCAGAAGGCGAACGGGGTACCGTTCATAGCCTCTGCCGCCGCCACGTTCACCTGAGGATTCCGCTGCGCCAACCACGTCTGGTCGTATTGCGAAGCGGGGGTGTAGCCTTGTTTGTTGACCAGCTTTTGCCCGTTCTGATTTACGAAGTCGTTGAGCCCGCGGGCGTAATCCGCATCCGCCTGCGTTGAGACAAGCTGCGCGTTGAGCAAATCGCGGTTAGCGTTGGGCTGTAACTGCAACCCCGGATTGTTCGCCTTGAACAGCGACATGATTCCGATCCCGGCGCGCCCACCCGTCACACCTTGAACCTGCCCCCCGGCGGTTTGGGTCATGAGCTTGCCAAATTCTTGGCCCGGCACCGCATTGGGGAGATTAAGCTTGGCCTTGAACTGGTCGGCCCATGATTGCGGCAGATAAGTCTCGGCCCACGCACTCCATGCCGTTCGCGCTTCACCTCCAGCGCCGGTCGGCAAACCCTGCAACGCCTCCCTCGCCTCCAAAAGCCGGACCTGCTGCTGTTGCGCCAGCTGCGCCACATCGACCTGTTGCGCCTGTGTTTTGCGATCCTCGGCGTACATCTGCGTCTGGATTTGCGGCACATCCGGCTGCGCAGCTACGGAGCCAACCTCGCCGGAACCGGGCTGATACAGGTGGACGGTGTTCCCATCGTTGACCGGGAGAATACGGGCGGTGTTGGGCAGCACGCCAAGGTTGGTATTATATTGCCCGGTCGATTTGTTCGACGTAATGATGTCACCAGACGGCGTGAAGTGAGTTTCGAAACCCGCGCCAGGTGCACCAGGAATAATCTGCGCCACCAGATCACCGGGACCTCTCGGCCCCTGGGCATAGGCGAAACCCGCCTGACCCGGCACGGGCACGTAGGCGCGCGTCATAGGGTCGCGGACAAACGGATATTGCGGCTGGCCGACAGGTGGGGCGGATGCAGCGGCCGGCGCGCCTTGAACAGGGCCCAGCGGCGTCTGAGGCGCTCCCACACCGGACAAGACGTTCGGGGTGGAGGCGATCGGGCCGCCGCCCCCAAACCCCGCCAATGAGTTGGACGTCGCAGCGACGGCCGGCGGGATTGCGGCGGCGAGCGCGTTCGGCTGCCCGCCTACAGAGGAGGACGACGGCGCGCCGGAGGAAGGCGCCGCGCTGGGGGGAGTAGGCGTACCCGCCGGAGTAGCCTGTGGGCCCGCGGGGAGAACGCCGCCCGCCATACGAACCGGCGTGCCCGCCGGCAGTCCCGCACCCGCCGCAGGGTTATCAACCGCGACGGACTGGCTGGGATCGGGCGCCGCAGCTGGCTGCTGGCGCAGACCATTGATGGCCGTAGTGAGGCGGTTTGTCGGCGTGCTTGGTGCGGATGGCGCCCCCGGCGTAGTCGGCAACATGCCCGAGAGCGCATTGACCGGCACCCCCGGCGACGCATCGTTCGCCACCTGCGGCATACCGGCGCTGTTCGCCGCCGAGGCAACCTGAACCGGACCGGCGGGCGCTTGGGTCTGGGGCGCGCTGAACTTGCGGTAGTAGTCCGACAGCTTGGTCCCATTCGCATCCGCCGGGTCGTAGCGGCCTCCAGACGAGACAAACCGCTGCATGCCAGTCACGCCGCCGAGGTGCGCCACGGCCTGCAACCCGTTCGGATCGTAATTTTGCGCCCCCGGCGTCTGCGAGATCGCCTGACCGATATTGGCCTTACTGGCGGCCTGAACGGCGTTTTGGGCGCTGACGTTATGCTGGAAATCCGCAACGGTCTTGACCTGCGGATAGCCCGGAATGTTGAACGTGCCGTGCCATGCGTTGCTGTTCGGATTTTCGCCGTTCGCGGGCTGGTAGAAACCGAGATCGGCCAAGCGCGCGCCGCCGAACTGATACTGGCCGACGTAGCCTTGGGCGTTCATGGCAGCCGGATTCCCGCCGCCCTCACTGGCCCCAAGCTGCGCATTATATCCGCCGGCCCCAGGCGGCGCAGCCGAATTAGCCGGCCCAACCGACCCACCACCAGGAACGGACTGGAGGAGTGGCTGCGGGCTGACGCTCAAGGGCTGCGGCGCGAATTTCAACTGATCCGGCACCGGCAAGGACTGTGCCCGAAGCTGCAGCATAGCGCTGTCGCCAGGGTAGTCCTCCGGCGGGAGCGACGCCGCCGGATACCCAGCCGAGGCCAAAGCCTGCCGCCCGATCGAATAGACTGAGGCTCGTTGCTCAGGCGGGGCGTTCAGCGCGGCAGCTGCCAGCGAGCCAGCGGCCCCCACGTTTGCAGTTGCCTGGGCACGCTGGTTGACGCCGTTTACGTTGATGAAGTTCGTTGCCGCAGTCGGATCGGCACCCACTGCCGCAGCGGTTGCGGTGGGATCGCCAGAAGCCAAGCCGGCCGCGCTGTCCCGAAAGGTCTGCCGATCCGCTAGGCCTTGCTGGAGGCCGAGGTTGGCCAGCGAATTGCGCTGCACGGTGTCGTAGAGGTTCGGATCAACGGTTGGGTCAACCTGGGGAGAGGAGGTAAACTCAGCCATCAGACAGTTGTCCCCGGTGTCCGGCGGTGGTGCTCGACGTTCATGGCCGCGCCGACGTGTGCCATGAATTTCAGCAGCTGCAAGACGACCTGGCGGAGGTGCACGGGGTCGTGCGGCATGGTGCTCGCGATCTTGAATGCTTGGTCGAGCGGGATGGCCCCACGCTGCGCGAGGCCGACGAGCAGTTGCATGACAGAGGCGTAGGTTACGCCTGGGCGGCTCAGCAGATCGGTCAGACCGGCGAGGGCGGCGGTGTTGTGCCCCCGGTAGGCGGCAAGGTCTGGCGCGGATAGCTGCGGAACCTGGCGCGTCGCCTGGTAAGTGTGAGCGAGCATCTGGGCTTCCGGCGTCATTGGAGACGGCATGCCCGGCCTGGGCGTCGGCGCGGGCGGCATGCCGGGCAGGCCATGGGGCAGGCTACCCGCCGGTATCCCGGGCTGTCCGGGTGACAGCATCGGCGGGGCCGGGGGCGCTCCTGCACCCGGCCCGGCAATGGCGGGAGTGGGGGCAGGAACGAACGCACGGGCGGGCGCCGCCATGGGAGCACCGACACCCAGCAGGGCATTCCCGGCAGGGGTCCGTTGCGGAGGCGGCGGGATCGGCCTGACGACGGGAGGGCCTCCCGGCACGACTGGAGGGGAATGGACGGCCTGCACGGCTGCGTGCAACTCGGCGGCGGTGCGCACGTGACGAGCGCCGCCGTCCGGGTTACTGCCTTGCATCAGGCCGGATAGGGCGTTCTGCTGCGGCACCGCCGGAGGCGACATCACGTCGGCCACCCAGAGGCGGCGCGGTTGAGCACGGCGGCCAGGGCCTCGGCCGGCGTATCGAACGCGGCCACTTCGCAGGGCGTCGCTGCCATGCTCGACTGGACGGGATCATACTGGGCGTGGTGGGAGTGAAGAAGCGAGGGCCGGAGAGCCGAAAGGACGAGAGCTTGCATCACAGTCAAACCTTAACAGTATTCAGCCACAAGCTGCAATGAGAACCTGCAAAA
>CAXSEK010000225.1:0-5527 GCA_964235625.1 uncultured Acetobacteraceae bacterium | reverse complement strand
GGCGGCGGGATGGTCCATTACCTCGGGCAGGCTGCTCACGTTGCTGCAGAGGGATGCGACGCCGCAGGCCATTGCTTCCGCGACCGAAAGGCCGAAACCCTCATGGAAGGACGGGCACACTGTCGCGGCACTGGCGCGATACAGCCCGGGGAGATCGGAGTCCGGGACGAAGTCGGTCAGCAATCGAACCTCGTTTCGGCTGAGTCCAGCCTCGTCGATCATCCGGCTGAGCAATGGCAGCTGGGTGAAATCGTTCCAGCTGGTCACGACCAGCCGGTGCCGGCGGCGCATGTCAGACGGCAGCAACGCGTAGGCCCGGATCAACCCCGCGAGGTTCTTGCGTTCCTCGATGGCGCCCACGCAGAGCACATACCCGGCCTCCAGCCCATATCGGCCGAGCAGCGTTTCTTGCGGCTCGTCTCCCGGCTCGGCAGGCCGGAACAGCTCACCGACCCCGGCTTGGATATTAAATACCTTACTCTTATCAACTCCTAGCCCCGCCAGAATCTCGTCGCCGCTCGATTGGCTGATGCAGAGCAGCGCCTCGTTGTGGGCCATTTGCAACAGACGGGGATAGTACCACGCCTGCTGCAGCCTACTGTGCAAATACAGCTCCGGCCGTCTCAGCGGAATAAGATCGTAGCCGATACTGACTGTCGGGGGCGGCCTGACATCGGGCGGGAAGGCAGTGACGGCGTTGTCGCCATAGCCCTCGAACATGCTGGCGACCAGCAACAGATCCGGTCGCAGCGAGGCCAGGAAGGCGGCACGGATCCGCTCCGCAGCGCAGCGGCGGTCGTGGTCCGCCGCCTCCCAGGATGTCTGCCGGCCTGGACCATACCAAACACGGATCTGGCTGGCCGGAAGAACCTGCGAAAAGGTAGTCCGTAGATCCTCCACCGCATCGCGAAAATTGCCGTTCAGTGCGACGATGACCTCGTGAGCGCCCGCCCGCTCCGCCATCGCCATGGCCAACGACCGGCTATAGCGGCCGATGCCGCGGTTGCGGCTGTCGCTCTGCGCACCCTGCAGATCAATGACCAGACGCATGCTACCCGGTCAGCCCGGCCAACGGCCTTGAAGCCGTTGCAGGATAGCTTGCCGCTGCGGCGACTGGGTCGCGGCTTCCGCCGGCCGTGAAGCCATCGCGGGCAGAGGTGGAAGGGGCGCCAACGGCAGGACCGGCGGCAAGGTGTCGCTTCGCAGCGCCTGCACCAGCCTTCCCGCGATGCGGACGGGGCGACTGACGCGCCACGACGTGCTGGCATAGACCTCGGCCAATTGCGCTTGCAGCGTCTGGACCCGCTCACGCTCACGCAGCAGCTCCCCCGTCGTGGCCAGGGCCGCCGCTGCTAGCGCTGCCTCGGCCTGAGTGGCCCGGTGGCCGGCCTGCACGGCTTGGCGCTCGGCCTGCGCGACCCGGCGCTCGGCCCGTGCAACGTCGCGCTCGGCCTGCAACACGCGCCGGTCGATCAGTTCCGAAAGGTCGAAGGATTTCGTCACGCCGGGAGATCCAGCGTCTGCAATCCCAGCACTTCGACGACCGACTTGCGCGCGCTGTCGTGAGAGAAGCGGTTCATGATCACGGCGGCACCCGCGACCGCCAAGTCGCTGCAACGCTGATCGTCGTCCAGCAACGCGGCGATTTGGGCGGCAATCGCCTCTGGCGTGTCGCCAATCAATGCCTCCGTGCCGTCTTGCAGGCGGATGCCCTCATTGCCAATGGACGTCGTCACTACAGGCAGCCCGGCGGCCAGGCTTGCCACGATCTTGCCCTTCACACCGGCGCCGAACCGCAATGGGTTTACCGAAACGCGTGCTTCCGCATAGCTCTGCGTCAAGTCTGAAACATGACCGGCGACCCGCACACGCGGGCCAGCCAACGCGCGTAGATCTTCGGGTGGTTCCGCGCCGACAATGTCGACCTGCACGTCGGGATGCGTGCGCCACACGGCTGGCATGATCTCGCGCACCAGCCACAGGGCAGCGTCTACGTTCGGCACATGGTTGAACCCACCAACGAACAGCAGCTTGCGCCGGCCGGCGAAACTCGCCGCCTCGGGCGTCGCCAACGCGCGCTCGTAAAAGAACAGCGGTAGTGTCCGCACTGTGGCTTGTGGAACAGCCTCACGGATCACCGACGCCTCGTCCTCACTGAACGTCAGGACGCAATCGACCTTGGCGAAGATCCCCAACTCGATCTCACGCACCCTGGTCGCCTCATCGAGCACCATCGGGTCACGGTCAAGCGCATAGCGCCGGGTTTCACGCAAGTAATGCAGGTCGTGCGTCAGGTACAGGATCGGCGCGCCGGTGTCGCGGCGGAACTGCTCGATCAAGTGGCCCGAAACATACGGGCGCGAGGCCCATACGTAATCCACGAACCGGCCGTTCTCATGCAGCCAGTCGGTCAGCAGGATTGGGTGGTGGAGTACCTCGACACCTTGCTGCTGCAAGGCCGCCGTGTAGGGCTGCGGCGCCCGGCCGTCATGCGGGTAGTACACCACCCGCAATCCAAGGCTCACGAACAACGCCACATATTGCGCGATCGCGGCGGCCCCCGCGTTCTTGTCCGGTTCCGGCACGCGGTCCTCCATGACGAGGATCGTTCCCAAGCCGGCACGTTGGCGGCAGATGAAGGGCGGGGTCCACCGCGACGGCTGGGCGCCCACTGCCCGCGCCCATTTGCGGCAGAACTTCGCGTGGTTGCGTGAAGACTGAGCGTCCCGTTCCGCCTTGCCGTAGGTGCTGCCGTCCAGATGCGTCACCACGCTGGCCGGCTGATACATCACGCGCAACCCCCGGTCGCGCATGGCAAAGGCCAGGTCGAACTCCTCGTAATAGGCCGGAGCGTAGCGGTCGTCAAAACCGCCCACGGCGTCGAACGCCTCTCGCCGGACCAGGAAACTCGCGCCGATGACGACGTCCACCTCGCGGACGTAGTTGAACTCGGGCGACCCAGGATCTTGTCCGGCGCCATACGGCCGGCCCCAGCCGTCGTCCAGCATTGTCCCGCCGGCTTCCTGCAACGTGCCGTCACGGTTGAGCAGCTTGCACCCGCCCATCCCCACCGTGGGATCGCTGTCCGCCAGGCGCACCAGGGGTTCCAGCCAGCCGCCGTGCACGACGGTGTCGTTGTTGAGGAACACGATGTGCCGCCCGCGCGCCAGCCGGGCCGCGGCGTTGCAGTTGTGCAGGAATCCCATGTTGACGGGATTGACGTGCGTCCGCAGGCCGCGGACCCAGGCGAGGGACGGGGCGATCGGGTCAGCCGGACGGTCGTCGGCCAGGATGACCTCGAAAGGCACGTCGCCGCTGTTGCGGGCGACGGCGTACAGGCAGCGCACCGTATCCCGCTGGCGGCCGTAGATGGGTATGATGATCGACACGCTCGGCGCCGCACTGGCCGAGGCCAGGCTCAGGGCGGTGTCGTTCGGCTTCAGGCCGGGAAACAGCGGATGGGGCGGCAACCCGGCCGCGGCACCATCCCGCAGCCAGTGGGCAAGTGGATTGATATCCGTCGCACCGGCAAGATGGGTGGTGCGATACCAGGCAGTGTCGAACAATGCATGCGGGTCGCGGTTCTGGGCGGCCCCGGCACGGGCGAAATGCACCAGCGGATCCACCTGTGCAGCCGCGACGTCCGCATATTCGGCGAGGTAGCCTGCCGCGTCGAAGAAGGGGGTCGGGCAACGCATGTCCCCGGCCGTGCGGGCGGCATAGTGCTGCAACGCCTGGCCGGACGCCTCCGGAACCTGCTTGCAGTAGAACGCCGCGTCGAACAGCGGATGCGGATCCTCGTCCGCGGGCATGCCCCGGCGCAGGTAGTCGGCGAACGGGTTGGCCAGGCCAAGGCCGGGATGCCGGGCACCATACCACGCGGTATCGAACAGCGGATTGGGATCATGACCGGCCGTAGCGCCATGCAGGATGTAATACGCGACCGGGTCGGTATCCGGCTGGCCAGGCAAATAGTGCTCGCGATACCAGGGGTGGTCGAACAGCTTATGGCCTGCCAGCGCCGCCATGTCCTCCCGGCGCTGCGCGAGCAGGGCCTCCTGGGCCTGCCGGGTCTGCGGCCGCAGCCTGGCGCGGTGCAGCCTGGCACGCAGCACCCGCAGGGTCCGTGATGTCTGCCGCAACGCCTTGACCGCCAGCCGCGCCAACTTCGGGCGGCGTGCCGCCATCCGGCGCAGCGTCTGGCCCATCTGCCACGCCGCGGACCGGTCGACCGCGCTCACCGCCGCCCCGAGCGCCTCGCACTGCGCCTCGAACCCGGCACGCAGCCCCGCCTGGCGCGCCACCTCTAGCTTGAGCTGCTGCAGCTCGACACGGGGCCAGGTGCCGATCATGTGCTCGACCTGGGCCTTGGAGCGGGCCAGCTTGGCCTCGAGCCGGACGATGCTGAGCTGCATCTCCCCCACCAGGAGGTTGGCCTGCCGCTCGACCTTCGCGAGGACCTGTCCCGCTTCGCGCATCGCTGCGGCGTGCGCGGCCTGTTCTTCTTCCTGCTTCTCGGTCCGCTCGGCGATCTCGTGCCTCAGCCACGGCACCTCGCTCGTCAACCCGGCGATGTCGCCGGTCTCGATGAACAGGCTGTCCGGCAGCCCGCCGAGCGACGCGTCGCTGCAGACCGCGATGAAGTAGCGCGCGCCCTCCATCCCGGAGGACGCCGCGATCTCGGACGGGCCGCGCCGGTCGAACACCAGCGGCGGCAGCCCGGATGGCTCGGTCGCGACGAGCGCCGAGCCGACGAAGGCGCGCTGTCCGAACAGCACATGGTGGCTGAAGAAGCGGCCCAGCAGCGTGTCGAACTCGGGACGGTTGAGTTCCAGCATGTGAAACGGGTTCAGGGCCGCGCCGGGCGGCGAGTAGATGTCGCGGTCCGGCGTGCTGATGATCAACCGCCCGTCCGGACGCAGCACCCGCTTGGCCTCGCGGAAGAAGGCATCGTGGTCGGCGAAATGCTCCAGCGTCTCGAACGAGACGAGCAGGTCGATGCTGCCGTCCGCCAGCGGGATGGCCGTGGCGCTGCCCTGGCTGAAACCGAGGTTGTTCCGTGCATAGGTCCGCTGCGCATGCGCCACGGCGTCCGGGTCGATATCCACGCCCACCACGGACCGCGCCACCTGCGCCAGCATGGCGCTACCGTAACCTTCCCCGGAGGCGATATCCAACACGTCCAGCCCCTGAGCCAGGCTGCGCGCGACGTAGTAGCGGTGGAAATGCTCCACCTCCGTCTCGAGGCCGTGGCCCTGCGACATGCGCTCGCCGGTATACTCGTGCGCCGCACTGGGACGGACGGTGTGGAACAACTCGGTCAAGCGGCGGCCTCACCCTGGCCGGCCCAAGGCGGCACGCGGCGGGGAGGCTGCGCCAACACGATGCCCGTCCGGGTCGCCTCGAGATTCGGGTTCAGGAACGGGTCGTGGTCGGTCTCGACGGGCCAGCGGCGGCGCAGGGCGGCGCGTTCGTACTCGTGCCGGGCCTGCTGCTCCCAGGTGACGTCGCCCCCGCGGGTCGCCAT
>CAXSEK010000224.1:0-5528 GCA_964235625.1 uncultured Acetobacteraceae bacterium | reverse complement strand
GCTGGGCGTCGCAGCTGCCTTGACGGGGCTGGGCGACAAGACATCCGCCTGCGACGCCTTGACCAAATTGCACGCGGAGTTCCCCCAACCCCGCCCGGACATCCGCGACGGTATGAATGCCGTACGTAGCCGTGCCGGCTGCCGCTAGTAGGCGTCCCACCTTCTACTCTCTCTCCCCTTCTTCGCGGGAGAGGGTTGGGGCGAGGGCCGGTTCAGCACGATTCTAGACAGCGTCTTCGCCGCCACCATGGACCACCTTGGTCCCTGGGACACCGCTCGCCGCGTCGCCATTGCCGTATCCGGCGGCCCTGACAGCCTCGCTTTGGCGCTCCTGGCACAGGCCTGGGGTGACCCGGTGGCCTTCATCGTGGATCACGGCCTCCGCCCAAACTCCGCAGCCGAGGCAGAGACGGCCCGCACCGCCCTGACCCGCCGCTTCATCCCCGCCCGGGTGCTCAAGCTGCAGGGCTTGGCTTTGGGTCCCGCTCTGGCCGCCCGGGCACGGGAGGCGCGTTACGCCGCGCTTACCGCCGCCTGCCGGGAGGCCGGGCTGGTGGACCTGCTGCTCGGCCACCACGCCGGTGACCAGGCCGAGACGGTGCTGATGCGCCGCCGCCGGGCCAGTGGTCCGGACGGGCTGGCCGGCATGGCCGCCCTGGTCGAGCGGGACGACATCCGCCTGCTTCGTCCACTGCTGTCGGTCATGCCGGAGCAGCTGCGTGCCGTGGTGGACGCGGCCGGGCTGGTGCCGGCGGAGGATCCGGGCAACACCGACGAACGTTCCACCCGCGCCCGCCTCCGCCGTGAGATCGGGACGGACCGCGCCGCCCTGCTCGCGGCCGCAGCGGTGGCGGGCGCGGCCCGTACCCAGGCCGAAGCCGCCGTCGCCAACGAGCTCGCGGCCCATGCCAGCCTCTATTCGGAAGGCTACGCGACGCTGTTGCCCGGCCCACTCGGCACGGCGGCGCTGGCGGCGCTGTTGCGCAGCCTGTCCGGCCGGCGCTACCCCGTTGACGCGGCTGCGCTTGCCGGGCCGAGAACGGGGACGCTCGCCGGCATCCGTCTGCAGCCGGTCAAACGGGCGGGGGGAGGCTGGCTCCTCACGCGTGAAACCGCAGCGATGGCACCCCCGGTCGCCGCCTGCGCCGATGCCGTGTGGGATGGACGGTTCCGCATGGCGGCCGGCGTCCCCAGTGCGCAGGTGGGCGCACTCGGCCTCGATGCCGCCCGGCACAGGACTTCGTCCGATTTGCCGGGCGACGTGCTGCGCACCCTGCCAGCTCTCCGTTACAATGGTCTGCTATCGGCCGTACCCCATTTGGGGCATGATCCTCCACCTGCGATTGCAGACGGGATTGCGATCCGAAGCGCCTGCCTACCAGTTGCTTGTGCGCCTTTTCTGGCGAGTCGCGGCTGGCCGGGGGTGTGTTGATGGATGGACGGTCCCATCTTGGGGTGACACCGTCGTCCGCATGTGATGGGGTGCGTAAGTTCAGCCCTGAGCGCCCGGCCACCGGCGCGCGGGTAATGCTGTGGATGGCCAGGGAATCTAGATGAGCAATTTCGGCCGCAACCTCGCGCTCTGGGTGATCATAGCCCTGCTGCTGGTGGTGCTGTTCAACCTGTTTCAGCCCGGCGCCGCGACGCACGCCGCGCAGCAGGTCGCCTATTCCGACTTCCTGGGCGATGTTGCAAGCGGCCGCGTCCATGACGTGACGATCCAGGGCAAGGTCGTCAGCGGCCAGTTGACCGACAACCGCACGTTCCAGACCTACATGGCGGACGATCCGTCGCTGGTGCAGAAGTTGGTGGACAAGGGCGTGCACGTGAACGCTCGTCCGGAAGACGAGGGCAGCAACTCAATCTTCCATTACCTGCTGAACTGGTTCCCGATGCTGCTGCTCATCGGCGTCTGGGTGTTCTTCATGCGCCAGATGCAGTCGGGCGGCGGCCGTGCAATGGGCTTCGGCAAGTCCCGCGCCCGGATGCTGACGGAAAAGCAGGGCCGCGTGACGTTTGAGGACGTGGCCGGCATCGACGAGGCAAAGGCCGAGTTGCAGGAGATCGTCGAGTTCCTGAAGGACCCGCAGAAGTTCCAGCGCCTCGGCGGCAAGATCCCCAAGGGCGTCTTGCTCGTGGGCCCTCCCGGCACCGGCAAGACGTTGCTCGCACGCGCCATCGCTGGTGAGGCGAACGTGCCGTTCTTCACGATCTCCGGCTCGGATTTCGTGGAGATGTTCGTCGGCGTCGGCGCCAGTCGCGTGCGTGACATGTTCGAGCAGGGCAAGAAGAACGCCCCATGCATCATCTTCATCGACGAGATCGACGCCGTCGGCCGCCACCGCGGCGCCGGGTTGGGCGGAGGCAATGACGAGCGGGAGCAGACGCTCAACCAGATGCTGGTCGAGATGGACGGCTTCGAGAGCAACGAGGGCGTCATCCTGATCGCCGCGACCAACCGTCCGGACGTGCTGGACCCGGCGTTGCTGCGCCCCGGCCGGTTTGACCGCCAGGTCGTGGTGCCCAACCCGGACGTGGGCGGGCGCGAAAAGATCTTGCGCGTGCACATGCGCAAGGTTCCGCTAGCGAATGACGTCGATCCGAAGACCATCGCGCGCGGCACGCCTGGTTTTTCGGGTGCCGACCTCGCCAACTTGGTGAATGAGGCTGCACTGTTGGCTGCCCGCTTGGGCAAGCGTACCGTCGCGATGTTCGAGTTCGAGCACGCCAAGGACAAGGTCATGATGGGCAGCGAGCGCCGCTCGCTGGTCATGAGTGACGCAGAGAAGCGTATGACGGCCTACCACGAGGCGGGCCACGCCCTCTGCGCCATGCACGAGCCTGATTGCGACCCGGTGCATAAGGCTACCATCATTCCGCGCGGCCGCGCACTCGGCTTGGTGATGAGCCTGCCCGAGGGTGACCGCTTGAGCGAGAACAAGGCCCGCCTGGTCGCGCGCTTGGTTATGGCCATGGGTGGCCGCGTTGCCGAGGAGATCATCTTCGGACCGGACCGTGTCTCCACCGGCGCGGGTGGAGACATCAAGCAGGCGACCAATATCGCTCGC
The DNA here is from genome assembly GCA_964235625.1 of uncultured Acetobacteraceae bacterium. Taxonomy (GTDB): domain Bacteria; phylum Pseudomonadota; class Alphaproteobacteria; order Acetobacterales; family Acetobacteraceae; genus LMUY01. Next base: position 2,460 of record CAXSEK010000224.1, on the reverse strand, counting down.
AACATGGTTACCGAATGGGGCATGAGCGAGAACCTCGGCATGATTGCCTACGGTGACAACAGCCAGGAGGTGTTCCTGGGCCACAGCGTGACGCAGAATAAGAATGTCTCCGAAGTCACTGCCCGCGAGATCGATGCCGAGATCAAAGGCATCATTGACCGCGCCTACCAGCGTTCGAAGACCGTGCTGACGGACAACATCGAGGAACTGCACCGCCTTGCCCGCGGTCTGCTGGAGCACGAGACGCTGTCCGGAGACGAGATCCGGACGGTGTTGCGTGGCGAGCCGGTGATCAAGCGGGTGGTGGACGAGCCAGCGCCGGAAACCCGCCGCGCGTCGGTTCCGACCACGCGTCCCGCGGCCCCACCTCCCGGCGGTCTGGGCGCGGCGCCGCAACCAGGCTAACGCGTAAAGACTTCGAAAGGCCGGCGTCGAAACGTTTTGACGCCGGCCTTTTGATTCGGAGCGCGGTAGCCCGACATGATCCAAAGCAAAACTGTAGGATAGGACGCGCTCTGGCGTCTTATCAAGCCGCGTACGCACCCTGGTGCAGCGTCCACCTGACGGCAGAGCGATCGCTCCAAATAGCTACCACCTGTGTGCACGTGGTGGTGGGACGCCAAAACGCGTGCCACTCAACGTAGGCCGTCAAGTAGCGGGATACCTGAGCCTTAGGGCTCGGCCCGTCCTTCGGCTGCCGCTCGTAACCGGTGGAAGCTGCGCCGGCTGAACGGCAGCATCCCAAGATAGATCAGCCCCGCCGCAGCCAGCGCGGCCCAGGGGTCGGCGACCAGCACTGCTGCGAACGTCCCCGTGCCCAGCAGCAACGGCAATACGACCATCTGCGGCACCTTGAAGTTCTTGAAGCTCCACACCGGCAACGTCGAAACCAGAAGCGTCGCTGGCACGACCAGCATGGCGGCGCAGAACAGCGGGTGGTGCACGACGGCGTATAACCCCGGCAGCCCCCACTCCCGCGCCTCTAGCCCGGCGAACAGCGGGAACAACGCAAGCCCCGCGCCTGCCGGGGCGGGCACGCCGGTGAAGAAGGATTGCGCGTAGGCGGGCGGGGGCGAGGCGTCGATCATGGAATTGAATCGCGCCAGACGCAGCGCCATGCACACGGCGAACATCAGGCATGGGGCGAAGCCGTAGCCGCTCGCCACCCGCAGCGACCATAGATAGAGGATGAACGCCGGCGCCACGCCGAAACACAGGAAATCCGCCAGGCTGTCGAACTCGGCGCCGAAGCGGGACGTGGCTTTTAGTAGTCGGGCGAGCCGCCCGTCCAGCCCATCGATGGCGCCCGCCACCACCAAGGAGGCCGCGGCGCTGCCCCAGCGCGCATCCAGCGCGAACCGTACCGCCGTCATGCCGGCGCAGAGGCCGAGCAGCGTCATCAGGTTTGGGATCATACGCTGGAACGACGACCCCCGATAGCGCGGACGCTGGCGGGCGTGGCGGCGGAAGACGGGTGGCCCAAACCCGGGTCCGCTCATGCCAGCATCGCCACCACCGTCTCACCGCCCACCATCGTCTGCCCCACCGTCACCAGCGGGGTGACGCCGGGCGGGAGATAGATGTCCGTGCGGCTGCCGAAGCGGATGATGCCGAAGCGGGCGCCGGCCACCACGCCATCACCCTCCCGCAACCCGCACAGGATGCGGCGCGCGATCAGCCCGGCGATTTGCACCACCGCCATGTCCCGCCCGTCCGGCAGGCGCAGGGCGATGGCGTTGCGCTCGTTCTTGTCACTGGCCTTGTCCAGGCTGGCGCTGACGAACGCGCCGGCATGGTAGGCGACGCAGGTGACGGTGCCGGCGGCCGGCACCCGGTTCACGTGAACGTTCAGCACCGAAAGGAAGGTCGCTACCCGCCAGCGCGGCGCCGGCCCCAATCCAAGTTCGGCTGGCGGCACGGCCTGCACGACCGAGACGATGCGGCCATCGGCCGCGGCGAGCACGGCATCCGGCCGGCCCGGGGGGGTACGTTCCGGATCCCGGAAGAAGTATAGGCAGAACAGGGTGAACGCCAGCGCCGGCCAGAACAGCCACTTGCTGAACACCAACCCGGCCAGCACCAGCACGACACCGGCCGCAATGAAGGGCCGGCCGGCCCAATGGGGCGCTGGAAACGCAATACGTAAGGTCTGGACGAGGGTCATGGATATGTCATCTGAGGCAAGGGCCCGGGATATGCCCCCGTCGCCGCGACCGGGCAAGGTTCAGTGCGCGGCGGCCTGCGTCACCACGGCGGCTTGGCTGGCACCAGGTGTGTTGAACACCTGGCCCGGATAGATGTGGCCCAGACACCGAGCCCCACCCCCGCGCCGAGCACGGCCATCCCGGCGACGGCCAGGGACGAGGCACGGACCGAGGGGGAAAAGGCGGTGGGCGACATCGCTACCAAAGCTAAACGCACTGAGGCAAGGCTGCAACAGTGTGTGTCTGAGGCAGGCTT
>CAXSEK010000223.1:0-5560 GCA_964235625.1 uncultured Acetobacteraceae bacterium | reverse complement strand
GAGCCCAAGCCGCTGCTGACTATGACGATGTTGGCAGTGCCGGCAGCTATGAGCAGGGGCAGGAAGGCCTGCGTCACGCGGATCGCACCGAATACATTGGTCTCGTATACCGTGCGGATGTTGTCGACCGGTTCCCGGCTGGGCACCGTCGGCGGTCCGCCGGAGATCCCGGCATTATTGACCAGAATGTCGAGCATCCCGCCTTCCTGCCCGACCAGGAGGGCCGCCGCCACCACGCTCTCGTCGCTGGTGATATCGATCGGAACAAGGCTACCTCGTCTAGTTCGGCATCTTCCTGCTGATCAGCTTCAACTACGTCGGCCGGGTGGCCCTCTCGGTCGCAGCACCCTGGCTGGCGAAGGAGTTCGCGCTCTCGCCGGGGGATCTCGGCTTCCCGTTCTCCTTCTTCGTCTGGACCCATCTCGTCTGCCTGGTGCCGATGGGCGTCCTGACCGACGGGTTCAGGGCCAAGCGGGTCAATGCAATACCCCTTGCATCGTGTGGGCCGTCCATACACGCCCTATGACGACGCTCACAATGAAGCGGGAATACTGGCCGGACACTCAGGCCGACATCGCGAGCGGCAGGTTCCGCACGTCGATCACGCGGCGCACGCCGGCCTGGCGCAACGTGGCGATGAAGGCGGGGAAGGCGGCCTTCTTGTAGCCGATCGTCCACAGCGCCTTGTCCATCGGCGCGGCTCCCGTCAGGCCGCGACGGGCACCGGGCCAAGGAAGTCCCGCTTGCCTATTTCGAGCCCATTGTGGCGCAGGATCGCGAAGGCGGTGGTCACGTGGAAGTAGAAGTTCGGCAGCATCCAGCCCGTCACGTAGTCCGGCCCCGTCATGCTCATCTCGTGCTTGGCCACCGTGAAGGCGATGGTGCGGGTCGCCGCCGCGTCGATGGCGGCGCGGTCCAGCCCGTCCAGGAAGGCGACGGTCTTGGCGATGCGGGCCTGGATCTCGTCGAAGCTGGCCTCGGTGTCCGGGTAGGACGGGGCGGTGACGCCGGACAGGCGGGCACCGCCGGCCTTGGCGCTGTCGGTCGCGATCTGCACCTGGCGGACCAGCGGGAACATGTCGGGATATAGGCGCGATTGCAGCAGCACCGCCGGGTCGATCTTGCGCTCCGCCGCATGGGACGCCGCCTTGGCCAGCACGCCGGACAAGCCGCTGAACATCTGCAGGCACGGCGGAACCGCGGCCTGATACAATCCGAAAGCCATGACACTGTCCCCTATGCGAAGGCCGGCAGGCATAGCGCACCTGCCCTGCCCTGTCTGCCGTCAGCGCGTCAGTGCCGCCTGGCCGACCAGGGGAGCCACCGCGGCGGCTGGACGGTCGGCGCGGCCCATGCGGCATTCCAGACGGCGCTGCACCTGGTCCCACAGCGTGGTGAGCACGAGGTAGTCCACGGCCGCGGCGGCAAACACCTCGAGCACGTCGAACTTCACTTGCATCGTCATCTCGCTGCGCCGCATCAGCTCCTCCATCGAGATGACGGAGGTGATGGACGTGGCCTTCAGCAGCCCGTTGACCGAGTTGCCCAGCGCCGGCAGCACGATGCGCGCGACCTGCGGCAGCAGCACCAGCCGCAGCGTCCGCCAGCGCGACAGGCCGAGCGCCATGGCCGCGTCCCGCTGACCCGGCGGCAGCGCCAGGAAGCCGCTGCGGATGATCTCCGCCATGTAGGCAGCTTCGTTGGCGATCAGGGCTACCAGCACGGAGGTGACCACGCCGAAGCGGATGCCGATCTGTGGCAGGCCGGAGTAGATCATCACCAGCTGGATCAGCAGCGGGGTGCCACGGAAGAACCATATGTAGAGCCGTGCTAGGCCGGAGACCGCCCGGTTGCCTGATGCCCGCAGCAACGCGACCAGCAACCCGCCAGCCAGGCCGCCCGCCAGCCCCGCCGCGGCCAGCCCCGCCGTGACCAGCGCACCCCGCAGCAGGAACGGGTTGGTCAGCGCCGAGAGGAAGTCGGCGCCGTTGAACCCCTGCAAAACGCTCTCAGCCGCCCGGGCCGGGACCCCGAATGGCGAACGTGGAGCCGGGCAGCTTGGTCAGGCCGTAGCGATCGAACAGCGTATCGTACGTGCCGTCCGCCTTCATCGCGGTCAGCGTTTCGGCGACCTTTTCGGCGACCGCCTTGTTGCGGAACACCAGCGTGGTCGGCGCACCGCCCAGCCCGGTTGCCGTGATCTTGATCACCCCGCGCTTGACGATCTCCCGCGCCGTCTGGTCGATCAGTATCGCCGTATCCACCTGGCCGGCCCGCAGGGCGGCGATCACGTCCGTGGCGGTGGTGAAGGTGCGGATCTCGACCGGCTTGGCGCCCTTGGCCGTGTTGTCCTTGTCCACCCCGCGCAGCCAGCGCTCCTGGTAGGAGTTGACCTCGACGCCGGCCGACTTGCCTTCCAACGCCCCGGGTGACGTGACATCGAGGCTGGAGCCGGCGGGCACGGTGATGCTGATGGCCTGCTGCGCATAGGGCACGGTGTAGGCGATCTTGGACCGCTCCTCGGTCCAGAACATGCCCGTGTCGATCCCGTCGAAGCGTGCGGCGGCCAAAGCGGGGAACATCGGCGGGAAGTCCATGCGGATGAAGGCCATGGTGACGCAGAGCCGGCGCGCCGCCTCCTTCATCAGGTCCACATTCAGGCCTTGCAGCTCACCGGCGGAGTCCACGAATTGCTGTGGCGGCAGCGTGGGATTGATCGACATCTGCAAGGTGCCGGCAGTGACCAGGCCCGCGGCAGGCAGCATCGGCGGGCAGCCTTGGGCGCAGGCGGCACCGGCGGCGAGCAGGATCGCCAGGGGGACGAAGAACAGGCGGATCGCTCGCATGGGGCAGACCTCGATACGTCGTTTGGAGCGGGCGCGACCACGCCTGCCGGTTGCGGGCGACGCAAGATGGATGCCACATTCGGCCCGAGGGATCGGGGACCGTGACGATGGATTGGCGGAGCGCGGCGGACGAGCGCGGCTTGCGGGTAAGCGACCTGGCGGAACATGCCGGGACACGGATTGACGGGCTGGACTTGTCACAGGAGATCGACGCGGGCCTGGTCGCGCTACTGCACGCGGCCTGCGCCGAGCGCGTGGTGCTGCTGTTCCGCGGCCAGAACGGGCTGGAACCCGGCCGCTACCTCGCCTTCGCCGAGCGGTTCGGCGGCCGGCCGGACCTGCATTCGCAACGCCATTACTGCCTTCCGGAGCATCACGAGATCTTCGTCGTCGGCAACCCAGAGCAGGCGGGCAAGCGGGTCGGTGCCACGCGGGTTGGCATGAACTGGCACACCGACCACTACCATCTGCCCGAGCCTGGCCTGTTCACCTTCCTGCATGCGGTGACAGTGCCCGAGGCGTCCGGGGACACGCGCTACGCCAACGGCATGGCGGCGTTCGCCTCGCTGCCCGCCGCGATGCAGGTGCGCATCGACGGTCTGCAGGTGCTGCACAGCCGGGGGCGGCTGTTCCGGATGCTGTTCCCGGAGGCCAGCGAGGCGGACGCGGAGGCCGAGCGACGCAAGATCCCGGACGTGGTGCATCCGCTGGTCCGGACGCATCCGGACCTCGGCCGCAAAGGGTTGTTCCTGGGCGGCGAGTGGGGCTCCACCATCCTCGAGCAGGACGAGGAGGACGCGCAGGTGCTGTTCGACACGCTGCTGCAGCACCTGATCGCGGACCGGTTCTGCTACCAGCACGCCTGGCGGCCCGGCGACGTGCTGATGTCGGACAACCGGTGCAGCATGCATCGCGCCGGCGAGTGGGACGAGGCGACCCAGCAGCGCCGCCTGCACCGGATCATCCTGATCGACCAGCACGCGCCGCACTGAGGCGCGGCCCCTCGCGGTTGTCGCCCGCCGCCTCATCTAGCTTCGTGGGGCGGGCTTCAGCCCACCAGCCGCGGCACAGGTGGTGGGCCGAGGCCCATCCTACGGAGCAACGGCCGTAAACGCCCGTCTAGAGGGCAAGATCAGGGTGGGTCGCGTGGCATCAGACTTCGATATCGTCGTTGCCGGGACCGGTCCGGTCGGGTTGGCCTTTGCCGCATCGCTGGCCGGCGCCGGGCTGCGAATCGCCTTGGTCGACCCGCAGCCGGCGGCAGCCTTGGCGGATCCGGCGGATGACGGCAGGGAGATCGCGCTGACCGACCGCACCGTGGCGATGCTGGTGGCGCTCGGGGCCTGGGCCCGGATCCCGGCGGACCAGGTGGCGCCGCTGCGCCGCATGCGGGTGCTCAACGGACCGTCCGATTACGCCATGCGGCTGGGTGGCGGCGGGACGGGCAGCGACATGCTAGGGCGGTTCGTGCCCAACCATTGGCTTCGCCGCAGCCTGCACGCCGCCGCGTGCGGTCTGCCGGGTGTCACGGTGATGCCGGGCCTGTCGGTCGCCGCGGTCGGGGTGGAGCGGGACGGCGCCACGGCCACCCTGTCCGACGGCGCGGTGTTGACCGCGGCCCTGGTCGTTGCCGCCGACACCAGGCGGTCGCGGTTGCGCGCGATGCGGGGCATCGGTGCTGCGCTGCACGACTACCGCCAGCGCATGCTGGTCTGCCCGGTGGCGCACCCCGTCCCGCATTGCGAGACGGCCACGGCCTGGTTCGAGTATGGCCAGACGCTGGTGACGCTGCCGCTGAATGGCGGGCGCTCGTCGGCCGTGATGACGGTGGGCGAGGCGGATGCCGCGTCCTTGCTGCGTCTGGACGATGCAGCGTTCGGCCGTGAACTCACCCGCCGCTATCGTGGCCGGCTAGGGGCGATGCAGCCCGTCGGAGCGCGGCACGCCGTGCCGGTGGTGACAACCTACGCCGCCCGGTTCGCCGGCCGGCGCTTCGCCCTCCTGGGGGATGCCGCGGTCGGCATGCATCCGACGACGGCGCACGGCTTCAACTTCGGTATGCTCGGGCAGCACGGCTTGGCGCGCGAGCTGCGGGCGGCGCTGACCGCCGGGCGGGACGTGGCCGACCCGGTGGCCCTGGCACGCTACGAGGCGGCGCACCGGGGGGAGACGCGGCTGTTCTTCGCCGGTGCGGAAGCGCTGATGCGTCTCTACGCGGCCGGTGACAGCTTGCCGGCGAGGCTGCTGCGCAACGGGGCGCTGCGGCTGGGCAACCTGCCGCCCCTGCGCCACGTGCTGGCGGCCCGGATGCGCGACCCCGAGAAGGGTCCGCTGGGATCGGCTGACGTGGAGGGTCGGTGACGAGCAAAGCGATCAGGGTTTCGCCCCGAACCCCATCAGAGGACCGTCGTCCTCTGGACACCTGTCTCGCAGAGGTGAAGGGGATGACTGTCCCCTTGCGGGTGCAGGGCTGAGCCCTGCTCATCCCAGCATTGAACTAGAATAGCCCGGCCCCCGACAGCCCGCCATACACGCCGAACACGGTGGTGACCGTCAGCACCACGATGACCACCCACTTGTAGGGGCCCTGCAATTGCAGGGCCGGCGGCAAGGCGTGGATCGCCAGGGCCACCAGGAAGAACAGCACCAGCGGCAGCAGCAGTGCGTTCATCACCTGCACGTCCACGTTCAGCGATACCAAGTCCGGCGACACG
>CAXSEK010000222.1:0-5592 GCA_964235625.1 uncultured Acetobacteraceae bacterium | reverse complement strand
CCGGCAGCACCAGCGCGCCGCTCCGGTGCAGCGCCTCGAACGCGGTGCCCGGCTCGACCGTCAGCTGATACAGCGAGAGGTGGTCGGCGGCGAGATCGAGCGCCTGGTGCAACTCGGCCTGCCATGCCGCCAGGCTCTGCCCGGGGCGGGCGTAGATCAGGTCAAAGGACAAGCGGGGGAAGATGCGGCGCGCCGTCTCCAGCGCCGCGACCGCCTCGGCGGCGCTGTGCTGGCGGCCCAGCATGCGCAAGGGTGCGTCCTCCAGGCTCTGCACGCCGAGGGAGATGCGGTTCACCCCTGCCGTGCGGAATGCGGCCAGCCGGCCCGCCTCGACACTGGTCGGGTTGGCCTCGAGCGTCACCTCGAGGTCAGGCGCCGGGTCGAACAGCGTGGTGGCGTCGGCGATCAGGGTGGCGGCGGTAGCCGGGTCCATCAGGCTGGGGGTGCCGCCGCCGAAGAAGATCGAGCCGAGCGGGCGCCGCCCGAGCCGCGCCGCCTCCCACGCCAGCTCGCGGCGCAGGGCGGCGGCGAAGCGCTGCTGCGGGATGCGCTCGCGCACGTGGCTGTTGAAGTCGCAATAGGGGCACTTGGCCAGGCAGAACGGCCAGTGGATGTAGAGGGCGAGGGGTTCGGTCACGATAGGCGCGATATGGTGCGCTGGGGGAGGGTTGGCGCCCCAAGCTCCCTCACCCCGGCCCTCTCCCAGAAGAGGGAGAGGGAGAAGCGCGCCAGACGAAGGCTGTGCCGTCCCAGAGTGTGAAGGGCTGGCTGATTGACAGCGTCCAACTGTGCAGCGCGGCCCAGCGCGCCGCGTCCGCCTGGTCCTCGGCGGGGCTGCGGCCGTAGGCGAGGTTGAGCACGACCAGCGCGCCGCCTGGCTGCAGGGCGTCTGCCGCGCCGGCGACCACGTCGTCCGCCAGGCCGGCCTGCACGACGTAGGGCATGCTGTCGACCAGCAGGATGAGGCCGAACGGGCCGGGCGGGAGAGTGCGGCCGTCGGTGTGCTCGAAGCGCAGCCCCGGGATGGCGTAGCGGCGGCGTGCCTCGGCGACCATGCCGGCCGAGACGTCCAGTGCCAGCACGGAGCGGCAGCGCGGCGCCAGCACGGCGGCGACCCGGCCGAAGCCGCAGCCGAGATCCAGCACGTCGCCGTCCGGCCCGAGCAGCCGTTCCGCAGCGAGCCAGTCCACGATCTCGGCCGTGGCGGCCTGCAGGATCGCCGGGTCACCGAGGGAGTAGAGCGCCACGCCAGCCTCGGGCGAGTGGCTTACCGCGCGGTCGAAGAAAGCGGCGATGCCGTCCACGCCGCCGAGGGCCGTGTGGTCGCTGGCGGTTTGCCGGATCTCGCCGGCCAGCGCGTCCAGCCCGGCGGCGCGACCCTGCAGCAGGGCGGCGAGCGCCTGCCAGGCCGGCGGCGGCGGCTCCGGCTTGGCAGCCTGCACCGCTGCCGCCATCGCTGCGGCGTCCGCGCCGCCCAGCAGCAGGCGGGCCAACGCCACCTGGGGCGAGATGGCGCCGCGCAGGCAGTCGTCGATCGGGCTCGTCACAGCCAGCCCAGCCCGCGCAGCTGGTCGCCATCGCCGAGCCGGTAGCGCTCACCGATATCGTTGCGCCAGCGCAATTCCGGCGCGATGACGTTTGCGGCGCGTGTGTTCGCCGCGGCCTGGGCGGTGGGAACGTCCGGCCCCGTGCCGGTGACGATCATGGCGTGGCCGGAGCGGCGGTGGACCAGCAACTGCCCGCCGTCCCGCCGCATGTCCACGAAGTGGTAGCTCGGCCGCTCTGCCACGCCGGGTTCGCGCACGAAGAACACCGGCGGGTCGGCGGCAGGCGCCGTGCCGTCCAGCGTGGCGGGGAAGGGCGGCACGGTGAGCACGACCGCGACCGCCCAGCCCGGCGTGGCGGCGAAGCGCCCGGCCCCGCCGCGCGCCATGCGCTCCAGCAGGTTCCCCCAGCCATCCGCCTGCATGGCCGCCAGCACGGCGAAACCGGGATTGCCGAAGCGGCAGGTGAACTCGAGTGGGAACGGCCCCCGCTCGTCCACGATCAGGTTGAGGTTCACGTAGCCGACATGCCCGGCCCCGGCCAATAAGGGTGCCACCCGGCCGAGGGTCGCCGCGAACAGCCGCCCGGCGCCCTCGTAAGAGGCGAGCGTGCCCATCTCGCCCGTCATCTCACCGAGTTCGCCGGGAAAGAAGCGCTTGTGCTCGAAATCGATGCAGGCGGGCTGGAGGAAGTCCGTCCCGTCGAAATAGGCGCCGATCCCTACCTCCACGCCGCGCAGCCGCTCCATCAGCAGGACGCGCCCGTGATGGTCCTGCCGGCGCAGCATGAAGGCGACGTCCGCCCCCGCCGGGTGCTCGCCGACGAAGGTCGCATGGACGCCGTCATCGTATTTCAGCACGTAGGCGCCGGGGTGGTCCGCCAGCCAGCCGAGTGCGGCGCCCGGATGGTCGAAGCCCCGGGTCCAGGCCACCGGCAGGCCGGCGCCGGACAGCACGCTTTGGCCATAGGCGCGGTCCTGCTCCAGCCGGTCGCCAAGGGCGCTGCCGCCGACCACGCTGTAGCCATCGGCGCGCAGCCGGTCCTGCAACGCGCCCTGGCCCACGCCCTCGAACAGGATCACGCCGCCGTCGCCAACCCAGGGCAGCTGGGCACGCCAGTCCGGCACCGGCTCGATGATGCCGTCGAACGCGCGCTGCGCCGGGGGGTCGGAGGCGAAAACCCGCACATCGTGCCCCTCGCGCATGAGGCTGAGATACAGGTCGCCGAGATAGATCCGCCTGCCGAGGGCCAGGACCCTCATGCGGCGAGCGCGGCCGGGGGGATACCCGCAAGGCGGGACGCGAGCCGCTCGATCCCCGCGGAGTCCACGTTGGCGAAAGAGACGCGGAGGTGGTCGGCTGATCCGGCGAAGGCAGGGGCGGGCAGCAGCAGCACGCCGTGCTCACGCGCCAGGGTCTCGGCCACCGCCCAGGCGGAGACGCCGGGGCACGGGTGGCGCACATAGGCGAAATAGGCGCCGAGCGAGTCGATCGTCCAGCCGGGGAGGGTGGTGAAGCTGCGGCGCACGGTAGCGGCGCGGGCCGCCATCTCGGCCCGGTTGCCTTCCCGCCAGCCGCGGGTGGCGTCGATCGCCCACGCCAGGGCCTGCTGCGCCGGGCGTTGCGGGCAGATCGTCATGCAGTCCAGCACCTTGACCGCGTGCGGCACGGCGGCCTCGGGCAGGGTCAGCGCGCCGATGCGGTGACCCGGCACGGCATAGGCCTTGGAGAAAGAGTATAGCCGGACCGCGTCCTCCGGCGGATTGTAGGACGTCCCGGGGGGCAGCACGTCACGGTAGGTCTCGTCGATCAGCAGGGCAGCGCCGGTCTGCCGGCAGAGCGCCGCGAACCGCTCGATGGTTTCGGCGGGGTAGATGGCGCCGGTCGGGTTGTTGGGGGTGATCAGCATCACCGCCGCGACGCCGCCCATCAGCGCCGCCGCCCGGTCCGGGTCGGGGATGAAGCCGTCCTCCGCGCTCGTCGGCAGGGCGCGCGCCTCGAGCCCGAGCATGTCGCAGGTCATCTTGTGGTTGTAGTACCAGGGCGTCGGCAGCAGGACCGCGGCACCGCGCGGCACCAGGGTCAGCAGGGCGGTGAAGCAGGCCTGGTTGCACCCCGCGGTGATCAACACCCGGCTGGGTGCCGTGCCGGTGTCGGCGGCGTAGGCCTCACGCAGGGCGGTGTCCCCGGGGATGAAGCCGTATTTGGCGCAGGCCGGGTCCGCGGCGGCCTCGCCCAGGCGGCGCAGCAGTTCGGGGTGCGGCGGGTGGCCGGGCACCGCCTGGCATAAATCGATCAGCGGGCCGCGCGCGCCGGAGTACGCGCGCCCCCAGGCTTGAACCTCGGGGATCGGCGGCGCGGCCGTGGTCTGGACCAGGTAGTTCATGCGGCTGTTTACGCGCCAACGCTGCGCCGGTGCATGGGTCTGCGGGAAAGATTGTCGCCGGGCCGGCGGTTTGCGAAGCTTGGCCCCGCAGAGAGTATGGAGAGCCGGATGTTGGCCGACGCACCTGAAGACCTGAGCGCCGAGTTGGACGGCTACATGCACCGGGCGGGGCTGACCGTGCCGCCGGCCCTGCGGGAGGGGCTGATGGTGGCGTTTGCCGAGCTGCGCGGGCAGGTGGCGCTGCTGCGCAACGGCCGCAGCGCCGCTGCCGAGCCGTCCAACGTGTTCCGCCTGACGCGGATCGCCGCAGTATGAGCGCGCCGGCTTCCATTGCGGACATGGGCCGGCAGCTGCGGGCCGGGCAGACCACGGCCGAGGCGCTGGCCCGGGCGGCGCTGGACCGCGTGGCGGCGCATGACGGCGCGCTGCACGCCTTCATCACCGTGACTGCCGACCGCGCCCTGGCGGATGCCCGCAAGGCCGATGCCGCCTTCGCCGCTGGGCAGGATGCCGGGCCGTTCCAGGGCATCCCCTACGCGCTGAAGGACATCTACGACACGGCCGGCATCCGCACGACCTGCCACTCCAAGCTGCGCGAGCACATCGTGCCGGAGGCCGATTCGGTCGTCGCGGCCAAGCTGGCGGCGGCGGGCGGCGTGCTGGTCGGCAAGCTGGCGACGCACGAGTTCGCGATCGGCGGCCCCTCGTTCGACCTGCCGTTCCCGCCCGCGCGCAACCCTTGGAGCCTCGACCACATCACCGGCGGCTCCTCCTCCGGCTCCGGTGCTGCGGTTGCGGCGGGGATGGTGCGCATGGCGATGGGCTCGGACACCGGCGGCTCGATCCGTGGCCCGGCGGCGTATTGCGGCACGGTGGGGATCAAGGCGACCTATGGCCGGGTGAGCCGGCGCGGGGTGTTCCCGCTCTCCTTCACGCTGGACCACACCGGGCCGCTGACCCGCAGCGTGGCGGACGCGGCGATCACGCTGCAGGCAATCGCGGGCTACGACCCGCTCGACCCGGCCAGCGCCGACGAGCGGGTGGACGATTACCTGACGGGGCTGGAGGCGGGGGTGCGCGGCCTGCGCCTCGGTGTGCCACGCGCCTTCTTCGCCGCCGCCCCCGCCACCACGCCGGACATGCTGGCCGCGTTCGACCGCACGGTAGCGGCGCTGCGGGAGGCGGGCGCGGTGGTGGAGGACATCGACCTGCCGGACTACGCGCTGTTCGGCGCATGCGGCCGCGTGATCCTGACCGCCGAGGCCTACGCGATCCACGAGGCCGACCTGCAGACCCGGCTGGGTGATTACGGCGCCCTCACGCAGCAGCGCTTCCTGCTCGGCGCCACCCTCACCGCCGGGGACCTGGTGCAGGCCTTCCGCGCCCGGCGCGAACTGACGGACGCGGTGAATGGCGCGCTCGGCCGCTACGACGCTCTGCTCACCGCCAGCGCCCTGGCCGTGGCGCCGCGGTTCGACGCCGTGCCCGACCCCCACCGGTCCGCCACGGCGCCGATGCAGACCATCCCGTTCAACGTAACCGGCCACCCGGCGATGAGCGTGCCGACGGGGCTCGGTGTAGACGGGCTGCCGCTGTCGCTCCAGGTTGTGGGCCGGCCGTTCGACGAGGCCACGGTGTTCCGCGTCGGCCGCGCGATCGAGC
>CAXSEK010000221.1:0-5594 GCA_964235625.1 uncultured Acetobacteraceae bacterium | reverse complement strand
GCCGCGGCCAGCGGCCACGCTCCGCCGCGGCGAAGAACGCGTCCACCTGGGCGTTGAAGGCGGCCGGCTCCTCCAGGTTGATCGCGTGGCCGGTGTTCGGGCAGACCCACAGCCCGGCGCCGGGGATTGCCGCCTTCAGCATCAGGTTGGTCTCCAGGCACGGCCCGTCCTCGTCGCCCACGGCCAGCAGCACCGGCATGGGCATGGCGCCGAACGCGGCCTGGCTATCATGCAGGGACGGCCGCTTGCCTTGGTATTCGGACATCGTATTCGCCATGCCGGCCGGGGAGTGGCCGCGCAGATGGTCCATGAACTCCGACCAGCCGCGCGGGTCCTTGTGCTTGAGCTGGATGCGGGTTGGGCTGTGCCCGGTCTGCTCCGCCACGGCCGCCATGCCTGGCTCCAGGAAGGCCGCCGCTGCCGCCGGCACCCCCGCCAGCCAAGCCCCCCGCGTCGCCGGCAGTGACCCGGTGCCCGCCCCGGCCGCCACGATCGCGCTCGCCCGCCCGGGATAGCGCAGCCCGAACTGCAGCACGGCATAGCCGCCCATGCTCAAACCCACGAGATGCGCGCGTTCGATCCCGAGCGCCGTCATCAGCCCGGCCAGATCCTCCACGGCGAACTCCCAGCCATACTGCGCCGGGTCGGCGGGCACGTCGCTCGGCGGATAGCCGCGCGCGCAATAGGTGATGCAGCGGTAGGACCGTGCAAAATACCGGATCTGGATCTCCCATTCGCGGAATCGGCGCCGAATTCGTGCACGAACACCACGGGATGGCCCGCGCCGGTTTCCTCGTAATAGAGGCTCACTCCCGATACGGCAGCGTATGGCATGCGGGGCATCTCCTTCTTGCACGCGGCGGCAGAAGGCAGCGTAGGGCATTCGGCCTCACCCCGGCCAGATCGGCGAGTGCGCGAGAATTGTCTGCCAGCTGGACCCAAACAGGGCCAGCCGACCTCTCAGAAATGTGCATACGTCTGGATTGGAGGCAATTCCCCATGACCCAGCGAACCAATGTTGGCCTTCTACCCCCATTCTACGCTAACACGTTTCGTATGCGTGTCGTGTTAAACTCGGGTGAACAAGGCAGGGTGGCCGGTCACGTGATTTCAGAGCGTCAAGGACACGAACAGGGACCAATGTCGATCAGCATCGGCGCACGGGGAGTCGGGCTTCATCCGCCGCAACGGGATGACGGTATGCGCCGGTCCCCTGGTATCGGTGAATTTCCAACGCCGGTGGACCGCCAACCGCTCGCTCCACCGCCCGAAGCGGGCGGATATGCCACGCCTGGCTACGTGAATGGCTGCTTTGGCTGGCTGCACGGCCTGGCGGACCGCGCGGGCGCCGCCCCGGGCGGGGACGCCGCCGTCCTGCTGTGCCCCGCCCTCGGCTGGGACGGGCTGCACGCCCATCACGGTTTCCGCATCCTCGCCGAGCGACTGGCCGCCGCCGGCTACCCGGCGTTGCGCATCCAATACCCCGGCACCGGCGATTCGTGTGACCTGCCGCCGAGCGCCGAACACTGGGACCTGTGGCTGCGGACCGTGCATGACGCCGCTGATTGGCTCAAGGCCAGCACGGGCGCGCGGCGGCTGATCCTGGTCGGCCTGCGCCTCGGTGCGACGCTCGCGGCGGCAGCAGCGGCGGACCGGACCGACGTGGACGGCCTCGCGCTCCTGGCGCCCGTACTGCGTGGCAAGTCGTACATCCGCCAGATGGACATGGAGGCCCGCCTCGAAGGCGGTGCCTCGGCCGAGCCACCCGCGCCGGAAAGCGGCATCGAACTGCACGAGCTGCGGTTCAGCCCACAGACGGTCGAGCGGATCGGCTTGCTGGACCTGCGCCGGACCAAGCTGCGGGCGGGCCTGAACGTCGCGATCTTCTCCCAGGCCCCGTCCCAACTCGCCGACAGCTGCGCCCGGGCCTGGACCGACGGCGGCGTGAAGGTGCATTGCGCCGGGTTCGACGGGCTCGAGCCGCTGCTGCAGGAAGCCATCCATAGCGACCCGCCTCCGCCGGACTTCCGCCACCTGCTCACCTGGGCAAGCATGGCGGCGCCTGCCCGTCACGCTCCGGACTGCAACAAGCTCGCACCCGCACCGTCGCTCGATCTCGGTTGCTGCACCGAGGCGCCGGTGAGGTTCGCCGGCGGCCGGTTGTTCGGCATCCTCTGCCGCCCACCCGCCGGGCCGGGCCGGCTGGCCGTGATCATTGCCAACACGGGCCGGGACCCGCGTTACGGCATCGCCCGCTTCGGCGTGGAACTCGCCCGCCATCTCGCCGCCGCGGGGATCGCCTCGCTGCGGATGGATTTTGCCGGCCTTGGCGACAGTGCGGCGGCTGCGGGACAGCCCGACCAGCTCAGCTCCCTGTTCGAGACGGACCGGGCCGCCGACATCGGCGCGGCGATCGACGCGCTGACCGGGATGGGCTTCAGCGAGTTCGCCATGCAGGGGCTGTGTTCCGGCGCCTACCACGCGCTCCGCACGGCCCAGCGGGACCGGCGGATCGGCGGCCTGCTGCTGGTCAACCTCCCCGTCTTCGAATGGCATGGCGGCGACTCGGTGCGCACGGCGATCTGGACCTCCGCCCCGACCCGGCGCGTGCTGCAGAAGCTGCTGACCTTGTCGACCTGGCACCGTGCCTTGCACGGGCAGGCGGAGATCCGTCCGTTCCTCCAGGCGCAAGGCCGCCGCCTGATGGACTTGATGCGGCATGTCCTGCCGGGCCTGCTGCCGGCAAAAGCCTCGCCCGAACGCGCGATGGCCACCCTCGCGGGCCGCGGCGTCCGGTCGCTGTTCCTCTACTCGGCCGGCGACCCAGGCCTGGATGTGCTCGACACCGTGCTCGGGCCGGGCGAGGGCGGGTTGCTGACCCGCTTCGGGGTCGAGATCCGGGTCGTTCCCGGGATAGACCACATCCTCAGCGGCAGGCATATGCGCGCGCAAGTTGCCAACCTGATGGTAACCTTTTTGGCCGCAAACGAAGGCCGGAGACCCGACCATGACGATCCGCTCGACCATCCTCGACCAGATGGCCACCGTCGCCCGCCTCCAGAAGCAGACGCTGGCACCCCTGCACGATGACGTGCTGCTGCTCGACACGGGGCTCGACTCGCTGGCCATAGCAATCCTCGTCGCCAATCTCGAGGACGAGTTGGAGCTGGATCCGTTCGGCGCCGGCCGGGACGTGGCGATACCGCGCACGGTCGGAGACTTCATCAAGCTGTATGAGAATGTTGCAGCCTGAACGGCTCTCGCTGCGGGCTCTGACGCTGGCCCCCGGCACCGGTGGCCGCTTCCTCGCCGGCGACGTCCACGGCCTCTCGCTCGACGGCCTGGCCGCCGGCTCGGGGCTGGACGGGCTGGAGGCGCTGCACGGCCGCACGGTCCTGGTGACGACGCACGCACAACTGCCGACCGTGCTCGCCATGCTGGCGCTGGATGGGATCGCCGCCCGGATGCTGCTCTGCCCGCCCGATCTGTCGCCGGACCACCTGCCGGCGATCATGGCCGAGGCAGGCGTGGACGCCGTCGTCACGGACGGCACCGGCCTCGCCTTGCCGGACCTCGCGGGGATGACCCTCGTGACGTGCCGCAGCGATCTCGCGACACCGGCGCCCGAGCGCCCGGCTGAGACGTTCGACACCGAATGGGTGCTGTTCACCTCCGGCACCACGGGCCGGCCGAAGATGGTCCGTCACACGCTGCACAGCCTGACCGGCCACCTGGCCGGCGCATCCGCCGGACCTGCCGGTGTCATCTGGAGCACGTTCTACGACGTGCGCCGCTATGGCGGCCTCTCGATGCTCGTGCGCGCGCTCCTCGGCCCCGCCTCGATGGTGCTGTCGAACGCGGACGAGGGCGTCGCCGGGTTCCTGCTCCGCGCGGGCGCGCTCGGCGTGACGCACATCTCCGGCACCCCCTCCCACTGGCGCCGCGCCCTGATGAGCCCGGCGGTGAGCGCCCTGGCCCCGCTGAACGTCCGCCTGTCCGGCGAGATCGCCGACCAGGCCATCCTGGACCGCCTGCATGCGACCTTCCCCGCGACCCAGGTCACGCACGCCTTCGCCTCCACCGAGGCAGGAATCGCCTTCGAGGTGACGGACGGGCTCGCCGGTTTCCCCGCCGCCCTGTTCGACGGCCATACCCTGAAGGCCGAGATGCGAGTGGAGGACGGCACCCTGCGCATCCGCTCGCTGCGTGCCGCCGCCGGCTACCTCGCCACGGGGCTGAATGCGGCGGACGGCTTCGTCGACACGGGGGACATGGTCGAGCGCCGGGGCGAGCGGTACCACTTCGTCGGCCGGCGGGAAGGCGTGATCAATGTCGGCGGCGAGAAGGTGTTCCCCGAGGAGGTGGAGGCCGTGATCAACCGCCACCCGGCGGTCCGCATGTCGCTGGTCTGGCCGCGCAGCAGCCCCATCACCGGCGCGGTCGTGGCCGCGGACATCGTGCTGCAGCCCGACCGTAAAACGGATTTCGCGACGGTTCGGTCCGAGGTGCTCGACCTATGCCGGGAGGCGTTGCCGCCGCACAAGGTGCCGGTGTCGGTGCGGCAGGCCGCGTCGCTGGCGATCGCCGAATCCGGCAAGCTGGTCCGCCGCCATGCGTAACGTGGTCGTCACGGGCGCCTCCCGCGGGCTGGGCCTGGCCATCGCGCAACGGGCCGCCCGGTCCGGCTTCCGGGTGATCGCCATCGCCCGCAGCGACGGTGCGGCCCTGCGGGACGCCATGGCGGCGACCCCGGACCTGCTGCATTTCCGGCCATGCGACCTGCTGGACATCCCGGCCCTGGGCACGCTGGCGCGAACCCTGCGCACCGAGTTCGGCCCGCTCTACGGCCTGGTGAACAATGCCGGCATCGGCACCGCCGGCGTGCTCGCCACCATGCCGGACGACACGATCGAGCGCCTGATCCGCATGAACGTGACCTCGCCGATCACGCTGACCAAATACCTTGTCCGCCCGATGCTGACCGCGCGCGCCGGCCGGATCGTCAACGTGTCCTCCATCGTCAGCAGCACCGGCTACAGCGGCCTTGCCGCATACGGCGCGTCCAAGGCGGCGCTGATCGGGTTCACGCGGTCCCTCGCCCGCGAACTCGGCCCCCTCGGCATCACCGTCAACGCCGTCGCCCCCGGCTTCGTCGACACGGAAATGACGCACGACCTCGACGACAAGCAGCGCGACCAGATCAAGCGCCGCAGCGCCCTGCGGCAGTTGGCCCGGGCGGAGGACGTGGCAGCCGCGGTCGATTTCCTGCTAGGCGACGGCGCTGCAAACATCACGGGAACCACGCTGACGGTGGACGCCGGCAGCACCGCCTGAGCCTTCACCTTAGATCTTCCTCTCCCTCTTCTGGGAGAAGGCGGGGTGAGGGGGCTTGGGATCCCGTGACAACTGGCAAATATGTGCGCGGACGGCTCTCACCCCGACCCTCTCCCGTGAAGGACGCGAGAGGGAGTCTTTGCAGTCGGTGGGCCTCTTTGCAAAAGCACATCCGACACTCACACCAACATTCCACCCTCGATCCGCCGCCTCACCCCCTCATCCAGCCTTACGAACCTCCCCGCCCCCCGGTCATCGAA
>CAXSEK010000220.1:0-5614 GCA_964235625.1 uncultured Acetobacteraceae bacterium | reverse complement strand
GCTGTTATATCTGACCAAGCGCTTGTTTGGCTCGAGTTGGAGATCGCGTTGCCTTCGGACACGGCCCGGCCTGACAGCAGACGGCAGGAAATCCTCGACCAGGCCACGATCCTGTTCGGTGCGCGCGGCTATGGCCGCACCTCCATCCGGGACATCGCGGCCGCCGTCGGCATGCTGCCGGGGTCGGTGTATTACCATTTCGAGTCGAAGGAAGCGCTGCTCTCCGCCGTCTACGAGCATGGCATCGACCGGGCGACCGCGGCGCTGAACGAGGCGATCGCTGCCAAGCGGGACCCGTGGGACCGGCTGGAAGCGGCAGCCGCGACGCATCTGCGCCTGCTGGTGAGCGATGGCTCCCTGGCGGCGGTGGTGTCGGAGAAGCCGAACCAGCCGGGGGCCGCGCGGGCCGAACTCGTACGCCAGCGGGACCGGTATGAGGCCGTGTTCCGCCGCCTGATCGCCGCCGTGCCGTTGCCTGCTGGCGTCAAGTCCGGTCCGTTCCGCCTTGCGCTGCTGGGGTCGCTGAACTGGTCGCTGACCTGGTTCAGGCCCGACGGGGACCCGCCCGAGATCGTTGCGCGCGATCTGTTCGCCATCTTCCGCGCAAGCCAGCCCAACCCGACGGAGAGCCCGATACCATGATGCTTTACCAGATGTACGACCTGCAACGCCTGGCGCTGCAGCCGATGCGCGCGATTGTCTCGGGCGCGCTCAGCCTGATGGACAACAACCCGCTGTATGACAATCCGCTCGGCCGGGTCACCACGGCGGCGCTGGACAGCTTCGAGCACACCACGCGCACGTTCGTGAAGCCCGCGTTCGGCCACACCACCACGCAGATCGATGGCGAGCCGGTGGCCATCCACGAGGAAATCGCGCTGCGCCTGCCGTGGTGCGACCTGCTGCGGTTCCGGCGGGAGGCCGACCGCCCGGCGGACCGCACGCTGCTGATCGTGGCCCCGATGTCCGGCCACTTCGCGACGCTGCTGCGCGGCACCGTCGCGGCCTTCCTGCCGGACCACGACGTGTACATCACCGACTGGCAGGACGCGAAGGACATGCCGCTGACGGCGGCGGGCTTCGACCTGGACGACTACATCGACCACATCCGTCTTTTCGTCGAGCATCTCGGGCCGCAAACGCACATCGTCGCGGTGTGCCAGCCCGCGGTGCCGGTGCTGGCCAGCACGGCGCTGATGAACGCCGACGGCAATGCCGCGGCACCGCGCTCCATAACGCTGATCGGCGGGCCGATCGACACGCGCGAGGCACCGACCGAGGTCAACACCTTCGCCAAGAAGCATGACCTGGCCTGGTTCCAGCGCAACGTCATCCACCAGGTGCCGTTCGGCAACCCGGGGTTCCTGCGGCCGGTGTATCCGGGGTTCCTGCAGCTCACCGGGTTCATGGCGATGAACATCGGCCGCCACATGGAAGCGCATTGGCAGATGTTCACCCACCTGGTGGACGGGGACGGGGAGTCGTTGGCGTCCAAGCGCGCGTTCTACGACGAATACCGCTCGGTGATGGACATGTCGGCCGATTTCTACCTGCAGACGATCAACGTGGTGTTCCTGGAGCACCTGCTGCCCCGCGGCCTGATGGTCTCGCGGGACCGCCATGTGGACACGGCGGCGATCACGCGTACGGCGATCATGACGGTGGAGGGGGAGCGGGACGACATCTCCGGCCTGGGTCAGACCCGCGCGACCCACGCGATGACGCCGAACCTGGCCGATGACAAACACCTGCATTACGAGCAGCCGGGCGTCGGCCATTACGGCCTGTTCAACGGTGCCCGATTCCGCAACGAGATCGCACCGCGGATCAAGGCGTTCATCGCGACCCACGACTGATCGGTGGGTCGGAAGACCGGCTCTCGGTCGTTTGGAACAGACCGCGCCGGATCGAGGCGAATGCGATAGTGCTGATGAAATCGCGTGGGGACGTCGCGCGTGACTGCTCCCCCTCCCCGTGTAGGCAAGGCAATCGCATTTGCCTTCTCCCTCGCCCGTCCTTCACGGGTGAGGGCCTGGCGCGCACATGCTTTTCAGCGCACAGACCGAAGCCGTCGGTGGGACGGTCGGAGGAGGGTGCGGCGTTGGTTGATTTGGCCGGGCTTTTTCAGGCCTCGGGCAGGCGGTCGCGACAGCTCGATCCACGATCCGGGGTAGGCTGGATGTAGCGAATCCGGCGTGACCTTCCCTCCCCCGGCCTCGCTTGCCGCGACCGGGCTGCACTTCGCCGCGGCCGGCCGGCCGATCCTGGGAGGGGTGGACCTGACGCTGACGCCCGGCGAGCGGCTCGGCATTATCGGCCCCAACGGCAGCGGTAAATCCACTCTGCTGCGCTGCCTGTACGCCTGGCATACCCCTAGCGCCGGCGTGGTACTGCTGGACGGCACCGACCTGTCCAGCCTTGCGCCGGGCCGCCGCGCCCAGGCCGTCGCCGTGCTGGCGCAACACGCCGAGGCCGGGCTGGGGCTGACGGTCGGCGAGGTCGTGGCGCTCGGCCGGCTGCCGCATCGCCAAGCCTGGGGCCGCGCCGGGCCGGATGACGCAGCGGCGATCGGTTCGGCACTGGACGCAATCGGCTTGGCCAGCTGGCGGGACCGGCCCTTCGCCCCGCTCTCGGGCGGCGAGAAGCAGCAGGTGCTGTTCGCGCGGGCACTGGCGCAACGCCCGTCTTTGCTGATCCTGGACGAGCCCACCAACCATCTGGATATCCGCCACCAGCTCGAGCTGCTTCGCGCCGCCCACGCGCAGAGGATGAGCGTGGTGGTGACGCTGCACGACCTGAACCTCGCGGCGCGGTGGTGCGACCGGCTGTGCCTGCTGCAGGGTGGCCGGATCGTCGCCACCGGGCCGCCCGATTCGGTGCTGACCCCTGCCTTGATCGGTGCCGCCTACGGCGTCCGGGTCGACCGGGACCAGGATCCAAGCACCGGGCGCCCCCGCCTGTCCTACTCGCTGCATGCCTGACCTTGGAGACACGCCGTTGATCCGCCGCGCTCTCGCCGCCCTTGCTTTCGTTTCGCTCGCCGCCACCGTCCGCGCGCAGGAGCCCGGCTACCCCGTCGAGGTGCAGTCCTGCTTGGACCGGGTGCGGTTCGATGCGGCGCCCAAGCGCCCCGTGGTGAACGACTTCAACATGACGCAGACGGTGCTGGACATGGGGCTGGCACCCCGCTTCGTGGGCTTCGCCGGGATCCAGGATGGCGAGCAGGAGCTGGTGGCGCCGCCGGGCGTGGTGGCGGGGCTGAAGCAGTTCAGCGACCGCTATCCCACGACGGAGGCGATCCTGGGCCAGGACGCCGACTTCTACTTCGCGGGCTGGCAATACGGCCTGAGCGAGGCGGACGTGACGCCCGCCAAGCTCGCCGGCTTCGGGGTGAAGAGCTACGTGCTGTACGAGAGCTGCATCCGGATCGGGCCGCGCCCGCCGATCGCGATGGACACGATGTATGCCGACGTGACTGCGCTGGGCCGCATCTTCGGGGCCGAGGATCGGGCGGCGGCGATGGTGGCCGAGTTCCGGCGCCGGGTCACTGCAGTCACGGACAAGACGGCGGGTGTCACGCAGCGGCCGCGCATCATGTATTGCGGCGGCTGCAACACCGACAGCCCGCCCCGCACCATCGGTAGCGAGGGGATGCCGCGCCTGCTGTTCGACCTGGCGGGCGGCCGCAACATCTTCGACGACATCAAGGACAGCTACGTCAATGTCAGCTGGGACGCGGTGATCGACCGCGACCCGGAGTGGATCGTCATCTCCAACCCGCGCGTCCCGCATGAGGACAGCATCCGCTACATGACGACGAGCCCGGCGCTGCAAAATCTGACGGCGGTGAAGAAGCGGCAGTTTATCTTCATGACCTACGCCGAACGCTCGCCGTCCACCCGCAACGTCGATGCCCTGGAGCGGCTGGCGAAGGCGATCCATCCCGAACTGTTCGGCGGGTGAGCGCCACCGCGGCGGCGGCCGCGCGACCCGGCGAGGCTGGCCGGATCGTCCTGCTGCTGGGATTGGGGATCGCCGTACTGGTGTCCACGGTGCTGACGGTTGGGGTGGGCGCCGTTTCCATCCCCGCGGCCAACGTGGTGGGTATTGTGCGGCAGGCGGTATGGCCGGATGGCATGGCCGGAGCGTGGTCGATCGGGCAGCAGCATATCATCCTGGATCTGCGCATCCCCCGCGCGATCCTGGCGGGGTTGGTGGGGGCGGGGCTGGGCATGGTCGGCTCGGTGCTGCAGGTGATCACGCGCAACCCGCTGGCCGACCCATACCTGTTCGGCGTGTCCTCCGGGGCCGCGGTCGGGGCGGTGTCGGTGATCCTCTACACCGGCGCCGTGCTCGGCGCGCTGACACTGCCGCTGGCGGC
The DNA here is from genome assembly GCA_964235625.1 of uncultured Acetobacteraceae bacterium. Classification (GTDB taxonomy): domain Bacteria; phylum Pseudomonadota; class Alphaproteobacteria; order Acetobacterales; family Acetobacteraceae; genus LMUY01. Next base: position 1,233 of record CAXSEK010000220.1, on the reverse strand, counting down.
GTTCGCCGGCGCGCTGGCGGCGATGGCGCTGGTGTTCCTGCTGGCGCGGGAGGGCGGCGGTTTCGCGGCCGAGCGGCTGGTGCTGACGGGGGTCGCGGTGCACTTCATGTTCAGCGCGGTGACCAACGTGCTGATCTTCAACGCCAACGACCGGGGGGCCGACGCGGCGCTGTTCTGGATGCTGGGCAGCTTCGGCAATGCCCGCTGGACCGTGCTGGCGGCGCCGGCGGTGGCCCTGGTGGCCGGCGGGGCGTGGATGCTGCACCGGGCGCGGGCGCTGGACGCCCTCTCATTGGGGGACGAGGGCGCCCATACGCTGGGCGTGCAGGTAACGGCGCTGCGGCTGGAGATGTTCGTGGCCAGCGCGCTGATGACGGGAGTGTTCGTCTCGACCTCCGGCGCGGTCGGCTTCGTCGGCCTGGTGATCCCGCATTGCGCGCGCTGGGCGGTGGGGGCGCAGATGCGCTGGAGCCTGCCGGTGGCGGCGGGGATGGGTGCCGTGTTCACCGTCTGGGTGGATGCGGCCGCCCGCTACGCCCTGGCGCCGAAGGAGCTGCCGTTCAGCGTGATGACGGCGGCGGTTGGGGGAGTGTTCTTCATCGTGATCCTGAAGCGGAGGCGGGCCGAATGACGGCCGCAGGGATGACGAGTCGTACACGGGCGTCTGCCGAATCGCTCTTGGCGGAGGGCGTGGCTTCCCTGGCCCTGGTCGCCACGGCGTCCAAGGTGGACCGGACCGTCGCCTGGGTGCAGGTGCCGCCGGTGCTGTGGACGATTTTCGCCACGTTGCTGAACGAGGAGCTTTGGCGGCGAAACTGAGCGCCGGCTGATGTCCGTGGCGCCGGGCTACTCGGCCGCGTGATCCCGCGGCACCACGCCGCCGTGAAGGCGTCGGTCAGGAGCGGTTTTTCGCCTGGCCGATAATGGTCAGGAGAGCCTCTGCCGCGCCGCTGCAGTGCCGCTCGCGATGGCGGAGCAGGTCGAAGCTGCGGTCGGGCAGGCTCAGGCGGACACGGCGGAGCAGCCCGGCCTCCAGGCTGGGGGAGGCGACCGAGGCGGAGATCACCGTCGCGCCGGCCCCCGCCTCCACCGCGGCCCGTACTGCCTCGTTGGACGGCAATTCCAGGATCACGCGCAGCGGCCGGGCGAGCCCGAGGCGGTCCAGCTCCGCCTCGAAGACCGATCGGGTCCCCGACCCCGGCTCGCGCAGCACCCAGTCCGTCCCGGTCAACT
>CAXSEK010000219.1:0-5622 GCA_964235625.1 uncultured Acetobacteraceae bacterium | reverse complement strand
CGGCCGAACCAGGGGGACCACCGCTTGACCGTGGACACGCCGATATGCATCAGCCCGATCGCGAACACGGCGCTGATCGCCGCGACCATGGAGTGGTCATCCCCGAGCGTCGCGGCCATGAGCGCGCCGCCGAACAGGAACAGCACGACCAGGTCGAACGGCGCCATCATGCTCGCGGTGCGCCGCCCGATCAGCCGCACCGCGAACAGCAGGATGAGGTAGGCAGCCGCCGCCCGGAGGATGACGCTCACGGCATCACGAACTGCGTCCAGCGGATCGGGTCATGCCCGGCGAGTTGGGCGATGAGCTGGTTCTCCCCGATCGTGGAGGGTTCGAGCATGAGGCGGACCTCCGCGTTCCGCGCGCCGGGTGGGATCGCGAGGGTGAGGGTGAGCCCGTCGGGCACCGCCTTGGTGGTGACGGGCGCCGGCAGAATACGCTGGAGGCCCATCGGCTCGACGGTGTTGCTGCCGAGGAACAAGTCCATCGTGGCGGCGTCGGTTGGATTGTCGATGTGGAAGGTGACCTGGGTCGGCGCCTGGGACCGAGCGATCGGCTCGAAATCGACGGCGAGAGCCGATTCCGCGCTGCGTTCCGTCTTGTGACTGTATGGCCCCCGTCCCAACAGGCCTGCGAGGCCGGCGCCGACGAACGCGACCATGACGAAGCGGCCGACGATCTCGGCGCGCGTCCAGTTGCGTTCGAAGGGCTGGTCGTACCCCACCTCGAACTCGCCATTGATCCGGTCGGCGCCCTGCATGCCACGCACAACACCACCACCCCAACCGGGTTCCAGAGGACGACCGTCCTTCAACGGGTCTAGGGAGAATGGGCGCGAGGTGAACCTTGCTGCCCCCAGCACTTGGACGACACACAGAGCAAGCGCCCGGCCTTAACTCTTTATTAAGGGTTTCGCACTTATCCTGCACAGGTGATCCCCGCCGGCCCCTGGACCACCGTCGAACACTGGCGCCTGCCAAGGCTGGGCCGCCGCATCGACGCCGTCGTCCTCATGCCGGGCGCCATCGTCGCATGCACCGTCCGCCACGGGCGCCGCCATACCAGCCGGGATCGGGATGCCGCCGAGGATGCCGCCCTCGACCTGCACGATTTCCACGGCGGCAGCCGCTCGGTCCCGGTCGTGCCATTGCTGGTGACCACGGAGGCCGTCCGCAACGACGCCAGGCGCCCGCTCATGCTACCCGGCGTGACACCTTTGATGGAGGCCAGCACCGCCACGCTGGAATCCGTGCTGCAGGACATCGCCGGCGCCACGAGCTTCGGCGGGCTGGACCCGGCGGCGTGGCACGCCGCCCCGTACCGCTTGATCCCCTCCCTGATCGAGGCAGCGCGCATGCTCTACGCCCGGCATGGCGTGGCCGAGATCGCGTCGGCCCATGCGGACGCGCAGAACCTGCTCGCTACCCGCACCGCCATCACCGCCGCCATCGCCCGCGCCGCTGCGGACCGCCGGCCCACGGTGATGTTCGTCACCGGCATCCCAGGCGCCGGCAAGACCCTCTGCGGGCTGGACACCGCCTTCGCCGGGGAGGCCGCGTTCCTGACCGGCAACCCGAGCTTGGTGCATGTCCTGCGTGAGGCCCTGGCCCGGGACTCCGGCCTGTCCCTGCGCGCCGCGCGGCAACGGATGGAGAGCGTCATCCAGCCGCTGCCGGCCTTTCGCGACACCTACGCGGCCGATGGAGTCCCGCCCGAACGCGTGGTGGTGATCGACGAGGCACAGCGCTGCTGGTCGGCGGACCACGCCATCAACCGCACCGCACAGCGGCGCACGCCCCTGCTGGCCAGCGAACCGGCCGTGCTGCTGGACATCATGGCCCGCCGCACGGACGGCCCGGCCCTGCTATGCCTGATCGGCACCGGGCAGGAGATCCACGATGGCGAGGGCGGCCTGGCGGAATGGGGTGCCGCCCTGCGCACGCGCCCTACTTGGCGCGTGCACGCGGCCCCCGAGGCGCTGCACACCGGTTCGCCGCGGCAGCGCCTGCCCGCCTTACCTGGACTGGTCACCGAGCCCGCTTTCCACCTTCACGTCCCGGTCCGTTCGCTGCGCAGCCCGGTGGCGCCGGCCTGGGTGGACGCCGTGCTCGCCGGCGATGCCGCCGCCGCCCGGACCCTCGCACGGGACGGTGTACCATTCAGCGTGACGCGGGACCTAGGCGTCCTGCGCGCGCGGTTGCGCCGGGCCTGCCGCGGCACCCGCCGGTCGGGCCTGCTGTGCTCCTCCGGCGCGCGCCGGCTGCGGGCCGAGGGGCTGGGCGCCATCCTACCGCATGATGACCCGGCCGCGACCGCCCGCTGGTTCCTCGACCGCTTCCCCGACATCCGCGGCTCGGACGCGCTCGAGGTCTGTGCCACCGAGTTCTTCGCCCAAGGCCTGGAGCTGGACGCCGCCGGCCTGTGCTGGGACGCGGACCTGCTGTGGGACGGCACTCAATGGCGCGCCCGCGCCTTCCGCGGCACCGTGTGGACCCAGCCGCGCGCCGCCCTGAAGCGGCAGAACAAGCTGAACGCCTACCGGGTGCTGCTGACCCGGGCACGGTATGAGACGGTGATCTGGGTGCCGCCGGGGGACGCACGCGATCCATCGCGCGACCCTGGCGGGCTGGACGCGGTGGCGGCGTATTTGCTCTCGTGCGGGGCGCATCGGTTGGGGGGTGGGACGTGAAGCAAGCGAGAGGGCTCCGCCGGGCAGGGGACAGTCGTCTCATGCACCCCTGGTTGCTGTTGTTCCTGTTGATTGCGGGGCACGGGCAGGCGCGGGATCTCAAGGTGGCGACGTGGAACCTGGAATGGCTCACGGCGCGTGTCGCGGGGGATCCGGCGCTTCCGGCGGACGTGACGCCCAAGACCGCGCCCGACTGGGCCGTGCTGCGCCAATACGCCACCCAGCTGAACGCCGACGTCGTCGCCCTGCAGGAAGTGGACGGGCCCGCCATGGCCGCCACGCTGTTCCCGCCGGACCGCTATCGCCTGTTCTTCACCCATGACCAGCTCATCCAACGCGTCGGCCTCGCGGTGAAACTCGGCATCCCTGCCCACCAGAACCCGGACCTCACCGCGCTCGACCTCTACCCCGAAGCGCGATACCCCCTCCGCAGCGGCGCCGACGTAACAATCGACCTGCCCTCCGGACCACTGCGCTTCCTTGCCGTCCACCTCAAGACCGGCTGCCAGCGCGACCGACTGGACACCAGTGACCGGCCGCAATGCGCCACCCTGCGCGGCCAGATCCCGCCGCTGAAGGGCTGGCTGGCGCAACGCCGGCAGGAGGGCGCGCCGTTCATCCTACTCGGCGATTTCAATCGCTGGATGGATGCGAACGATCAGCTGCTGGCCGCCTTGCAGCAAGCGGCCCCCCTCGCCCGCGTCACCGAGGGGCACGACAGCCCATGCTGGGGCAGCGAGCACTTCATTGACCACATCATGGCAGGCGGTGCCGCCCGCGCCTGGCTCGACCCGGCATCCCTGCGCGTGCTGGTCTATGGCGAAGGTGCCGACCGCAAGGACCACCTGTCGGACCACTGCCCGGTCTCCGCCCGCTTCCATCTCCCCGGCTGATCGGTCTAGAACCGCCGGGCCACCTGCAACTCGGAGGCCCTGATGCCCGAATACACCGCACACGCAACCACCGCTGCCGGCCGGAATGGCCACGTGAAGAGCAGCGACGGCGTCCTGGAGCATGACCTGACGCTCCCGAAGGAGATCGGGGGCCCGGGCAAAGCCGGCGCCACGAACCCCGAACAGCTGTTCGCCGCCGGCTATTCCGCCTGTTTCGGCGGCGCGATCGGCGCCGTCGCTGCGGCCGAGAAGGTCAAAACCGGCGAGATCACCGTCACCGCGGACGTGACGCTGCACGTCGATGCGGGTCCAGACTTCTACCTCTCCGTCAAGCTGGCCGCCAAGATTGACGGCGTGGATCACGCGACGGCCGAGAAGCTGGTGCACAAGGCCCACGAGGTCTGCCCCTACAGCAAGGCCACGCGCAACAACGTTGAAGTCGAGCTGACCGTCCTGTGAGCACCGCGTTCGTCACGGGCGCCAGCGCCGGCTTCGGCGAGGCGATCACCCGCCGCCTGGTCAAGGACGGTCATCGCGTGATCGCCGCCGGCCGCCGCAAGGACCGGCTCGAATCACTTGCCGCCGCGCTGGGCGGGTCCGTCCTGCCCTTCGTGCTGGACGTGACGGATGCCGCTGCCACAGGCGCCCTTCCCGGCAGCCTGCCCGGGGAGTGGCGCAAGGTGGACGTGCTGGTGAACAACGCCGGTCTCGCCCTGGGAACCAGCCCGGCTTGGCAGGCCAAGGCCGCCGAATGGGACACGATGGTGCGGACCAACGTCTCCGGCCTGATCGCCATGACGCACGCCCTGCTTCCGGGCATGGTGGAACGGAACCGAGGCTACGTGATCAGCATCGGCAGCACCGCCGGCACTTACCCCTACCCCGGCGGCAACGTGTACGGCTCGACCAAGGCCTTCGTGTCTCACTTCATGCAAAACCTCAAGAGTGACTTGGTCGGCACCAACGTCCGGGTGACGAGCGTGGAACCCGGCCTGGTTGGTGGCACGGAGTTCAGCGTCGTCCGCCTGGGCGACAGCGACAAGGCCGCCAGCGTCTACAAGGGCACCGTCCCACTGACCGCCGAGGACATCTCGGAGACCGTCGGCTGGCTGATGGCGCTACCCGACCATATGAACGTCAACCGCATCGAGCTGATGCCGACCTGCCAGGCACCGGGCCCGTTGGCGATCAAGCGGAGTTAGCCCACAAAGACTGCCATCTCCCTCTCTCGTCCTTCACGGGAGAAGGTCGGGGTGAGGGCCGTCTGCGCACGGCATCGGGAGTTCTATCATCGGCTGCAATGCGCAACAGCTTGCGCAGGCGCCTCCCTCGCGGAAGCGTCGTAGCGGTTCACAACAAACCCTCCCGCCGGAAACTCACCCACCGCCCATTCCCCACGATCACGTGGTCATGCAGCACCACGCCCAGCGTCGCCACGGCGCGGCCGATCTCCGCCGTCATCTCGATGTCCTGGCGGGAGGGCGCCGGATCACCACTCGGGTGGTTGTGCACCAGGATCAGCGCCGTCGCGTGCAGCTCCAGCGCGCGCCGGGCTACCTCCCGCGGGTAGACTGGGGTGTGGTTCACCGTGCCACGCGCCTGTGCCTCGTCCGCCAGCAAGCGGTTCTTGTTGTCCAGGAACAGGATGCGGAACTGTTCGACCCGCTCGCGCGCGAGTTGGGCATTCAGATACCCCATCAACGCATCCCAGTTGGACAGCAGAGGCTGGCTCTGCACCTCGGCGCGGACCAGCCGCAGCGCCGCCGCCTGCACCGTCTTCAGGGCCGCCGCCCCGGCCTCTCCCATACCCTCCACCGCCACCAACTCTGGCACTGGCGCCGCGATCACGTTTGCGAAGGAGCCGAACCGGGCCAGCAGCGCGCGCGCAATCGGCTTGGTGTCACGCCGGGGCAGCGCCAGGAACAGCACCAACTCCAGCAACTCATGATCGGCGACGCTCTCCGGCCCAGCTGACAGCAACCGTGACCGCAGCCGCTGGCGATGGCCCTCGGCACTGACCGGCGACGGCGGCTTCGGATC
>CAXSEK010000218.1:0-5627 GCA_964235625.1 uncultured Acetobacteraceae bacterium | reverse complement strand
AACCCCGCCAGAGGACGAAGTCCTCTGGACACCTGGCTGTAAGTATCAGGGGTGAAGGGGACCCCGTCCCCTTCCGGGTGCAGGGCAGAGCCCTGCTTCTTTACAGCCCGTTCTTGACGTCGTTCGCGCCGCGCGTGATGGCGGCACCGGTCGCCTTCACGTCCTGACCAGCCCCGGCCGTCGTGTTGCAGGCGCTCAGCATCAGCCCCATCGCCATCACCACGGCGAGCCCGAGCAGGCCTGCGGCCGGACGGGCCGGAACGGTCAAGGTGCGGATGTCGTTCAGCTTCGGCATGTTCAAACCTCGTGTTGCACTCTCGCGAATATCATCGCATCGCCATGGTCGCACCGAAACTACGGCGCGCCAAGCTGCCGCTCCGGCTCCGCCCGCTGGAACGCGTCGAGCGCCCGGCAGGACGCGGCGATGCGGTCGAGCGTCGGCATCGGCCCGACGTCGAGCTTGAACACCCGCACCCCCATCAGGCAGCTCATCAGGCACAGATCGGCGAAGCTCGGCGCGTCGCCGTGGCAGAACGCGCCGGTCGCCGGGTCCCCGGCCACCCGCGCTTCCAGCACCCGCAGCCCCTCGCCGAACCACTGCGTCTGCCACGCCTTCCAGCGCGCCGCGTCGAAGCCCTCCTGCTCCACCAGGTAGCGCCGCACCCGGGGCACGATCAGCGGGTGGCTGTCGGCGGCGATGCCGGCGGCCAGCGAGCGCACCCGGGCCCGGCCGCGCGGGTCCCGCGGCAGCAGCGCCGGCTCGGGATGGCACTCCTCCAGGTATTCCAGGATGGCCAGCGACTGGGTGAGCGGCGGCAGCCCGTCCTCCACCAGCGACGGCAGCCCGCCCTGCGGGTTCACCGCGCGGTAGGCCGCCTCGTTCTGCTCGCCCGCGTCCAGGTTGACCAGGATTTCGTGCGCCTGCAGCCCCTTCAGGGCCAGCGCCGTGCGCACCCGGTAGCTCGCGGCGGAGCGCCAGTAGCCGTAGAGGTCCATGTCAGCTTGTCCTGTTCTGGATGAGGTCGTCCACCACCGCCGGGTCGGCCAGGGTGGAGGTGTCGCCCAGCCCGTCCGTCTCGTTGGCGGCGATCTTGCGCAGGATGCGCCGCATGATCTTGCCCGAGCGCGTCTTCGGCAGGCCTGGCGCCCACTGGATCCTATCCGGCGAAGCGATCGGCCCGATCTCCCGCCGCACCCAGGCCACCAACTCCTTGCGCAGCGCCTCCGTCGGCTCCTCGCCCGTCTTCAGTGTCACGTAGGCATAGATGCCCTGGCCCTTGATGTCGTGCGGGAAGCCGACCACCGCCGCCTCCGCCACCTTCGGGTGCGACACCAGGGCCGACTCCACCTCCGCCGTGCCCATGCGGTGGCCGGACACGTTGATCACGTCGTCCACCCGCCCGGTGATCCACCAGTAGCCGTCCGCATCCCGCCGCGCGCCGTCCCCGGTGAAATACTTGCCGGGATACGTGCTGAAATACGTCTGGATGAACCGTGGATGGTCGCCGTACAGCGTGCGCATCTGGCCCGGCCAGCTATCGGCGATGCAGAGATTGCCCTCCACCGCGCCCTCGAGTTCCTTCCCCTCGGCGTCCACCAGCAGCGGCACCACGCCGGGCAGCGGCAGCGTCGCGGAGCCCGGTTTCAGCGCCGTGGCGCCCGGCAGGGGCGAGATCAGGATCCCCCCCGTCTCGGTCTGCCACCAGGTATCGACGATCGGGCAGCGCTCGCCGCCCACCACGCGGTGATACCAGAGCCACGCCTCCGGATTGATCGGCTCCCCCACGCTGCCCAGGATGCGCAGGCTGGCGCGGCTGGTGGCCTTCACCGGCGCCTCGCCCTCGCGCATCAGCGCCCGGATCGCCGTCGGCGCTGTGTAGAAGATGTTGACCTGGTGCTTGTCGACCACGCGCCAGAACCGCGAGCTGTCCGGGTAGTTGGGCACGCCCTCGAACATCAGCGTGGTGGCGCCGTTGGCCAGCGGGCCGTACACGATATACGTGTGCCCGGTCACCCAGCCGACATCGGCGGTGCACCAGTAGACCTCGCCCGGGTGGTAGTCGAACACCAACTCGTGCGTGAAGCTGGCCCAGACCATGTAGCCGCCGGTGGTGTGCAGCACGCCCTTTGGCTTGCCGGTGCTGCCCGAGGTATACAGGATGAACAACGGGTCCTCCGCCCCCATCGGCTCCGGCTCGCACTCCGGCGACGCGGCGGCGAGCAGCGCGCCGTAATCGTGGTCCCGCCCCTTCTGCATCGGCACCGCCCCGCCGGTGACCGTCACCACCAGCACGTCCTTGATCGTCGGGCAGCTCTTCAACGCCTCATCCGCATTGGTCTTCAGCGCGACCTTCCGCCCGCCCCGCCGTCCCTCGTCAGCGGTGATCAGCAGGGTGGAGCCGCAATCCTGGATGCGGTTGGCCAGGCTGTCCGGCGAGAACCCGCCGAACACCACGGCATGGACCGCGCCGACCCGGGCGCAGGCCAGCATCGCGACCGCCGCTTCCACCACCATCGGCAGGTAGATCGTCACCCGGTCGCCCTTCTTGACCCCGCGATCCCGCAGCACGTTGGCCAGCCGGCAGACCTGCCCGTGCAGCTCGCGATAGGTGACCTTCTTCTCGGTGCCCGGGTCGTCACCCTCCCAGATGATCGCCACTTGGTTGCCGCGCTGTTTCAGATGCGCGTCCAGGCAGGCGGCAGAGGCGTTCAGCTTGCCGTCCTCGAACCAGCGGATCGCGACGTCACCCTCGAAGCTGGTGTTCTTGATGACGCTCGGCGGCTTGATCCAGGGGATACGCTTGGCCTGCTCGGCCCAGAAATGGTCCGGATCGCGGGCGGCATGATTGACCATCAGGCGGTATTTCTCGCCATTGACGAGCGCCCCCTCGGCAGTGGCCGGCTTCACGTGGAACAGGGTGGTCTCGGACATCGCAGTGCCTCCCGCTTATTGCTTGGTGGCGAAACTACCGGGCCGTGCTCAGCCTTTATAGCCCCCGAGCTTGCATATGTGTTTCCACTCGGCCTCCGTCACAGGCCCGACCGACAGGCGGGAATACTTCACCAGCGACATTTCGGCGAGCGCCGGGTCCGCCTTGACCGCGGCGAGGGTGACGGGCTTGGGCAGCTTGCCCACCGCCCTCATGTCCACGCACACCCACTTCTCGTCTGTCGGGTCCGGGTAGCCTTCCCGCACGACCTCCACCACGCCGACGATCTCCTTGCCGATGTTGGAGTGGTAGAAGAACACCCGGTCGCCCTGCTTCATCGCGGCCAGGTTCCGTTTGGCCTGGTGGCTGCGCACGCCGGTCCATGGCTCGATGTCGTGTTCCACCTGCTGGTCCCAGCCGAACGAATCCGGCTCGGACTTCACCAGCCAGTAGGCGGTCAAGCCTGTTGCCCGTCTTTGAACACCGTGCGGAAACCGTGGATGGTCACCCGGTCGAACAGCCCGGCCATGCCATACGGGTCCCCGGCCACGAACGCCTCCGCCGCCGCCCGGTCCGGCGCCTCCAGCACCAGCAGGGAACCGACCGGCTGGCCCGCCTCGTCCAGCAACGGTCCGCCCAGGGCCATCTGGTGGTGGGCGGCGAAGTCGAGATGGGCCGGGCGGGTGGCCTGGCGCAGGTCGAGGCAGCCTGGCTTGTCGAAGCAGGAGATGGCGAACAGCATGGCGGAATACCCTCGGGCGATGACGAGTGAATCCTATGTCATGCGCGCCTGACAGGGAACCGGGCGTCTTCTCAGCAATCTTGCGCGTGCTATGTGACAGTCATGGACGCCACCGCACTCTTTGCCCCCCGGACCGGGCGCGGCCTGCATCGGTTTGCCAACCCCGGCCGCTTCCTGCGGCTGGCTGGCGCGGTGCAGCCCTGGCTGACGGTCAGTGCCATTCTGGTTTTGGCCGCCGGCCTGTACTGGGGTCTGTTTGTCGCTCCCGCCGACTATCAGCAAGGGGACGCGGTTCGCATCATGTACGTGCACGTGCCCGCCGCCTGGCTGGCCTCGCTCGGGTATTTCACCCTGGCGCTGTGCTCCGCAGCCTCGATTATCTGGCGCCACCCGCTGGCGGACCTGGCTGCGGCCGAGATCGGCCCGGTCGGTGCCGGCTTCACCGCGATGTGCCTGGCCACCGGCAGCCTGTGGGGCAAGCCGATGTGGGGCGCCTGGTGGGTGTGGGACGCGCGGCTGACCTCCGTGCTGGTGCTGTTCTTCCTCTATCTCGGCCACATCGCCCTGATACGCGCCTTCGACGACCCGCAGCGCGGCTACCGGGCCGGAGCGATCCTGGCCCTGGTCGGCGTGGTGAACCTGCCGATCATCAAGTTCAGCGTCGATTGGTGGAACACGCTGCACCAGCCGGCGACCATCACGCTGACCGGCGCGCCGACCATGGCGCTGGACATGCTGTGGCCGCTGCTGGTCTGCGCCATCGGCTACACGCTCGCCTTCGCTGCCATCGTGGTCGCCCGTACCCGGGCCGCCGTAATGGAACGGCGCATCCGCGGCCTGCTGATGGCCCGCAGCGAGGCCGCCGCGTGACACACATCGGCTTCATCGCCGCATCCTACGCGCTCGCGGTCGTCATTCCCGCCATCTTCGCGATTGGTGCCACTGCGCGCCTCGCCACCGCCCGTCGGCGCCTCGCTGCGATCGACCCCCGGGCCTCACGATGATTGCTTCACGGTGACACGCAAGAGCCGCCGGATGGCGATCCTCCTGGCCTGTGGCGTCGGCCTGGGGTCGGCGACCGCGCTCTGCCTGGCCGCGTTCAACAACGACATCGTCTTTTTCGTCATGCCGTCGGATATGGCGGAGAAGGGGCTGCCCGGCCGCTCCCTCCGGCTAGGCGGCCTGGTCGAGTCCGGCTCCGTCACCCGCGTGACGGAGGCTGGCCAGCCGACCGCGCATTTTCGCGTCACTGACGGTAAGGCGGCGGTGGACGTGGCCTATACCGGGATCCTGCCGGACCTGTTCCGCGAGGGGCAGGGCGTGGTGACGCTCGGCATGATGCAGCCGGACGGCACCTTCCGCGCATCCGAGGTGCTGGCCAAGCATGACGAAACCTACATGCCGAAGGATGTTGCGGACGCGCTGAAAAAGGCTGGCGTGTGGGACTCGAGCAAAGGCCCGCCGCCACCCGCCGCCACATGGAACAGGCTCGCGACCAAGGTCTCGGGATGATCCCCGAATCATGATACCAGAGTTGGGCCATTTCGCCCTGGCGCTGGCCTGCGCCCTGGCCGCAGCACAGACGGTGCTGCCGATCTACGGCGCCCACACCCGCAATCCGCAACTGATCGCCGCTGCCCCCGGCCTCGCCTTCGGCCAGTTGCTGGCGCTGGGCACGGCGGCGCTGTGCCTGGTCTGGTCCCACGTGTCCGACGACTTCTCCGTGCTGAACGTGGCGGAGAACAGCAACAGCCTGAAGCCGCTGCTGTATAAGATCACCGGCACCTGGGGGAACCACGAGGGCTCCATCATCCTGTGGGCGCTGATCCTGGCGCTGTGCGGCGGGGCGGTCGCGGGCTTTGGCCGGGACCTGCCCGGCGCCCTGCGCGCCCGCGTCATCGGCGTGCTCGGCGGCTGCTCCGTGGGCTTCCTGCTGTTCTCCCTGTTCACCTCCA
>CAXSEK010000217.1:0-5640 GCA_964235625.1 uncultured Acetobacteraceae bacterium | reverse complement strand
GCAGGGTGCGGAATGGGACGAGGCGCACGCCCTCGCTTTGCCCACCGGGGCCGTGGAACGCGCGGTTCTGGACGCGGTCGGCCCCGCGCCGGGCCGGCTGCTGGATATCGGTACCGGCACCGGCCAGCTGCTGGAGTTGCTTGCCCCGCGCGTGGAGCGCGGCCTCGGCGTGGATGCGAGCCGTGCCATGCTCGCCCTCGCCCGCTCCCGACTGGCCAAGCCGGAATTGGCCCACTGCGCCGTGCGCCAGGCGGACATGTACCGCCTGCCGTTGCCGGATGCCGGGTTCGACACCGTCGTGCTGCAGATGGTGCTGCACTATGCCGAGGATCCAGCGGCCGCCGTCACCGAGGCGGCCCGCGTCCTGCGCCCGGGCGGGCACCTGCTGGTCGTGGACCTGCTACACCACGACCGCGACGACCTGCTCGAACGCCTCGCCCATCGCTGGCCCGGCTTCCATGACGGCACGGTCCGCGCCCTGCTGGACGATGCCGGCCTGCACCCCGGCACCGCCATCACCATCCCCGGCCCGCTCCCCGTCCGCCTCTGGCCCGCCACGCAGCCTGCCGCGCACCTCGCCGTGGCACCCGTCCTGAAGGAACTCGCATGACCCGACCGCATTTGCTGGATGCCCTGCGCGAGCGCGTGCTGCTGTGCGACGGCGGCATGGGCAGCCGCGTGCAGGCGCTGACGCTCGACGTCGAGAAGGACTACTGGGACCGCGAGAACTGCACCGAGGTGCTGAACCTCTCGCGCCCCGAGATGGTGCGGGAGATCCACCGCGGCTACTACGCCGCCGGCGCCGACATGGTCGAGACCAACAGCTTCGGTGGCAGCCCGATCACGCTGGCCGAGTTCGACCTGCAAGATCGGACTCACGAGATCAACAAGGTGGCTGCCGAACTCGCGCGCGAGGCCGCCGACAGCTTTGGCGACGGCCGCCACCGCTGGGTGCTGGGCTCGATCGGGCCGGGCACCAAGCTGCCGTCGCTGGGCAACATCGCCTACGACCCGCTGGAGCAGGCGCTGGCCGAGCAATCCGCCGGGCTGATCGATGGCGGGGTGGACGCGATCCTGATCGAGACCTGCCAGGACACGCTGCAGATCAAGGCGGCGGTGAACGGCGCCAAGATCGCCCGCGCTGCCGCCGGCAAGGACACGCCTATCTTCGTGCAAGTGACTGTGGAAACCACCGGCACGTTGCTGGTCGGTCCGGACATCGCCGCCGCCGCCACGGTGATCCACGCGCTGGACGTGCCGCTGATCGGCCTGAACTGTGCCACCGGGCCGCAGGAGATGAGCGAGCACGTGCGCTGGCTGGCGAAGAACTGGCCCGGCCTGCTGAGCATCCAGCCGAATGCCGGCCTGCCGGAACTGGTGAACGGCGCCACCCACTACCCGCTCGGCGCCGCCGAGATGGCGAGCTGGGTCGAGCGGTTCATTATGGAGGACGGGCTGAACCTGGTGGGCGGCTGCTGCGGCACATCCATCCCGCATATCGAAGGTCTGGACGCCATGCTCCGCCGCCTGGGGGAGTCGCGCCCGGCGCCGGTGGCCCGCATCCACCATTGGGTGCCCTCCGTCGCCAGCCTGTATGGCCAGACGCCGCTGCGGCAGGAGAACAGCTACTTCTCCATCGGCGAGCGCTGCAACGCGAACGGCAGCAAGAGGTGGCGCGAGCTGCAGGAGAAGGCCGATTGGGATGGCTGTGTCGCCGTCGGCCGCGAGCAGGTGGCCGAGGGTTCCAACAGCCTGGACTTATGCACCGCCTTCGTAGGGCGGGACGAAGTGTACGAGATGAACGAGGTGATCACGCGCTTCACCTCGAGCGTGAACGCCCCGCTGGTGATCGACAGCACCGAGACCAACGTCATCACCGCGGCACTGAAGCTGCATGGCGGCAAGCCGATCATCAACTCGATCAACTTCGAGGATGGCGAGGGTGCCGCGCAGGACCGCCTGGTGCTCGCCAAGAAGTTCGGCGCAGCCGTGATCGCGCTGACCATCGACGAAGTCGGCATGGCCAAGACGCCCGAGGACAAGATCAAGGTCGCCCGGCGCCTGGTGGCATTCGCCTGTGACAAGCATGGCCTGGCGCAGAGCGACCTGCTGATTGACCCGCTGACCTTCACCATCGCGACCGGCAACGAGGATGACCGCAAACTGGCACAGTGGACGCTGGAAGGCATCGCCGCCATCAGCCGAGAGTTCCCGGACATCCAGATCATACTTGGCCTGTCCAACGTGAGCTTCGGCCTCAACGCAGCCGCCCGCGCCGTGCTGAACAGCGTGTTCCTGGACCATGCCGTGCGCGCCGGGATGACAGGCGCGATCGTCCACGTGTCCAAGATCCGCCCGCTGCACCTGATCGCACCGGAGGAGGTGCAGGTCTGCGAAGACCTGATCTTCGACCGCCGCCGCGAAGGCTACGACCCGCTGCAGAAGCTGCTGGAGATCTTCGCCGACCGCAAGCTGGCGGACGCGACCAAGAAGGTTCGCGCAGAGACGGTGCAGGGCCGCCTGAAGGACCGCATCGTGGATGGCGACCGCAAGGGCCTCGGTGACGAACTGGACGACGCGCTGCGCGAGATGCCGCCGCTCGACATCATCAACAACGTCCTGCTGGACGGGATGAAGGTGGTGGGCGAGCTGTTCGGTGCGGGCAAGATGCAGTTGCCGTTCGTGCTGCAATCCGCCGAGACGATGAAGGCCGCCGTGGCCCATCTCGAACCGCACATGGAGAAGATCGAGGGCCAGGAGAAAGGCACCATCGTGCTCGCCACCGTAAAGGGGGACGTGCACGACATCGGCAAGAACCTGGTCGACATCATCCTGACCAACAACGGCTACCGCGTGGTGAACCTCGGCATCAAGGTGTCGCTGGCGGACATGGTGACCGCCGCCAAGGAGCACCGGGCGCACGCCATCGGTATGTCCGGCCTGCTGGTCAAATCCACCGTCGTAATGCGGGAGAATCTCGAGGAGATGAGCCGCCAGGGGCTGGACATTCCCGTCATGCTCGGCGGCGCCGCCCTCACGCGCAATTACGTGGAGGACGATTGCGTGCAGTCCTACGCCTGCGGCCGCGTGGTGTATGCGCGGGACGCGTTCGACGGGTTGCACCTGATGGACCGGGTGACCGGCAATGGGTTCGACGACTACCTCGCTGCGATCCAGGCCAAGCGCACCGGCAAGGCGCGCAACACCAAGCGCACGCTGGGCCAGGCGGACAAGGCCGCATTCCGCCCGGTGGACGTGGCCGCGGTGCGGGAGCGTAGGCGCGGCCTCACGCAGGGCGTATCGGTGGTTCAGCCGCCGTTCTGGGGCGCGAAGGTGCTGGAAAGCACGCCGAAAGCCGTGCTGCCGTTCCTCAACGAGCGCAGCCTGTATCAATTCCAATGGGGCTTCCGCAAGCAGGGCCGCACGCTGGAGGAGTTCCTGGGCTGGGCCAAGCAGGAGCTGCGCCCGATCATGAAGCGCATGTTCGACCTGTGCGAACGGGACGCCATCCTCAGGCCGCAAGCCATCTACGGCTACTGGAAGGCCGCCGGCCAGGGCAACGACCTGATCGTGTTCGAGCAGGACGGCACCACGGAAGTCGCCCGCTTCACCCTGCCGCGCCAGCCGAAGGACGATGGCGAGTGCATCGCCGACTTCTTTCGCGACGTGGACGAGGCCGAGCGGGATATAATCGGCCTGCAGGTGGTCACCGTCGGTCAGAAGGCGTCCGACACGGCGCGGCTGTGGTTCGAGGACAACCGCTACCAGGATTACCTGTATCTCCACGGCCTCTCGGTCGAGCTGGCGGAGGCGATGGCGGAGTACACCCACAAGCGCATCCGCGCCGAATGCGGCTTCGCGGCCGAGGATGACCGCGACATGGAGAAGATGCTGAGCCAGAGCTACCGCGGCAGCCGCTACAGCTTCGGCTACCCGGCCTGCCCCAAGCTCGAGGACCAGGTGCCGCTGCTCTCCCTGCTCGGCGCCGAGCGGATCGGCGTCGAGATCAGCGACGAGTGGCAGCTGCACCCCGAACAGAGCACGAGTGCGATCGTGGTGCTGAATCCGAAGGCGAAATACTTCTCGGTGTGAGCGGTTGGCAACTCATCTTCCTGCTCCCTCTTCCGTCCTTCACGGGAAAGGGAGCAGAGAAGTAAGCGGTTTGACGGCGCTTCGACCCGCTCCTTAACATGCCGCCGCGCAGCCCCGGAGCACCCACCCCCTTGCCCCCATCGCGGCAGATGAAGCTCGGCCTCAATATCGTCGCCAATGGTGCCCATGCCGCCGGGTGGCGCATGCCCGGCGCTAAGACCGATGCTGCGCTGGACATCCGGCTGTGGAAGCGCATGGCGCAAGCCGCCGAACGCGCCCGGATCCATTTCATGTTCTGGGCAGACGGCATCGCCGTACGCCACTCCGCCCGTGATGACGACGAGCTCAGCTTCAACGCCCGCATCGACGTCTACGAGCCGCTCACCTTGATCGGCGCGCTTGCCGCCGTCACCGAGCGGATGGGCTTCATCGCCAGCGCCTCCACCACCTACAACGACCCGTATCACGTCGCCCGCAAGTTCGCCTCGCTGGACCATATCAGCGAGGGCCGGGTCGGTTGGAACGTCGTCACCTCCTGGTCCGAGCAGGAGGCGTATAATTTCGGCCGCGACCAGCACATGGAACACGGCCTGCGCTACCGCCGGGCGGAGGAGTTCGTGGACGTCGTCTTCGGCCTTTGGGACAGCTGGGAGGATGACGCCTTCATCCGCGACCAAGCGGCCGGCCGTTACTTCGACCCGGCGAAGCTGCACACGCTCGATCACCGCGGCGAGACGTTCAGCGTCAAGGGACCGCTCAACGTAGCCCGTCCGATCCAGGGCTACCCGGTCATCGCGCAGGCCGGCTCCTCCGGCCCGGGGCAGGACCTCGGCGCCCGCATCGCCGACCTGATCTACACCGCGCAGAAGACCAAGGAGGACGCCTGCGCCTTCTACCGCAGCGTGAAGGCGCACGGCGCCGCCGCCGGGCGGGACCCGGACTCCATGCTCGTGATGCCTGGCATCCTCGCCATCCTCGGCCGCACCCGGCAGGACGCGCAGGACCGGTTCGACCAGCTGCAGAACCTCGTCCACCCACGGGTCGGCCTGCCGATGCTGGCCGACACGTTCGGCGACCTTACCCACCATGACCCAGACAGCCCGTTGCCACCACCGCTCACGCGCAGCAATGCCGTCAAAAGCGGCCACGACAAGCTGGCCGCTCTCGGCGCGCAGCCGGGCATGACGATCCGCAAGCTGTATCAGATCATGGCCGGCGCCTCCGGCCACAACGTCGTCGTCGGCTCCGCCGCGGATGTAGCGGACGTGATGGAGGACTGGTTCACCAGCGGCGGCTGTGACGGCTGGAACATCATGCCCCCCTTCATGCCCGACCCGGCGATGGAGGCGTTCGAGTGGCTGATCCCTGAGCTGCAACGCCGCGGCTTGGCGCAGACGGAGTATCAGGAGGACGGCACCCTGCGCGGCAGCCTCGGCCTGGCACGCCCGTCGCATGGCAGCCACCGCCGCCGCGCCTGATCCACGACAATGGGGTTCGCCATGACCAGACGCCTCGCCCTCGCCGCAACCCGGCTCTGGCCGGCGCTCT
>CAXSEK010000216.1:0-5692 GCA_964235625.1 uncultured Acetobacteraceae bacterium | reverse complement strand
GTTATGACGACCGAACTTGGCACTCGATGCCGCGGGGCCGTCCACCCCAATGGGATGCGCTTTGGCATCCCCACCAACACGCGCACGAAGCTGGAATGCCAAAGCGCATTTCCTAAGCCGCCTCGGAGAGCACCAGGCGCCGGCGGGTGGTGGCAGCGAGCGGCAGCGCCGCATACACGTCCTTGACCGCCTCCGTGATCGTCAGGCCAGCGAGTTGCGGCACCAAGCGCCGCCCGGCCTGCCCCCAGCGCCGGGCGGTGCGCAGCACGAACCGGCAGGAAACCGGCGGCATATACAACACCCGGTCCCGCCGCTCGACCCGGAACAGGCTGGCGGCCAGCAAGCGGCCGATCTGGCCCGGCGAGTAGGGCTGACCCTGGCCGAACGGGGTACTCTCCACATGTGCCCATAGGCCGACCCGGTTGGGAGCCACGACGAGCAATCGGCCGTCATCGCGCAGCACGCGCCACACCTCCCGCAGCATGCGCCGGGCGTTCTCCGCATTTTCCAGCCCATGCACCAGGAGGATGCGGTCAATGCACTGCCCGGGGAACGGCAGCGCACTCTCCTCCACCCAGCAGGACAGGCTTGGGCCATCGCCGGGCCAAATGCCGGCAGGCGCCGGCGCGGGGGTGGCGGCGATGCAACGCGCGGCGCTGTCCCGCCAGACGCGGAGGTACGGCCCGGCATGGCCCAAGCCCAGCACCGCTTGCCCCGTCAGGTCCGGCCACAACTCGGCCAGCCGCTGCCGCACCAGACGGAGCGTCACGGCACCCTGGGCAGTGGCATAGAACGCCGCCGCAGCTTGCTGAGCCTCCGTTCCCATCGCAGCAACATAGCACGGAACGGGCGGGCCGGCAGGTCCGGGTTCCTGGCAACCCCATCGCCTCGCGCTCAAGCCGCAGCCAGTTCGGCCAGTTTGGCATGAAGCCGGGTCCGGGCCGCCCGCGCGAGCGAAGGTTGCAGCTCGGTCGCCGCCTTCGTGCACCCCGCCACCCGCACGTCGAGCGGGTCCGCCACCCCGTTCAGCTGCAACGTGCCGGACATTCCCGGCGCCAGGTCCAGCACCGGCACGAAATGCAACATCACGTCCGACCCGCGGATGACCCGGCCCGCATGGCCGACCTCCCCCAAGCGCAGCGTCGCCGGACAGTCGAGTGCGACCATGTCGATGTCCTCGCCCGCTTGTATGCTCGCGATCACCTCGAGGAACTCGGCCACCTCGTGGCTCAATCTGCCGGTGTCCCGCGCGAGCGAAATGGCCGAGGTGCCGATCGCCCGCAGGCCGAGCGCGCTCTCAGCCGTGACACTCAACGTGGATTCGACGCCGAGCTTGGCTTGGGCCGAGTTGACCGACACCTCCCACATCGTCCCCCACAACTCCTCGGCGGCGCTGTCCTGCCGCAGGACGGACGCGGCGATCGAGGCGCTGAGCGCATGGACCTGCTGCGCGGACGCTTCGATCGCCCCGATCCCGGTAGAGGCTGCTTCGGCCGCCTCCATGATGCGCGCGACGCGGGACGCGACGGCCTCCGCCGCAGCACTGCTCTGCTGCGCCAACCGCTTCACCTCGCTGGCCACGACGGAGAAGCCCGCACCCGCGGCGCCCGCACGGGAGGCTTCGATCGTGGCGTTCAAGGCGAGCAGCCGGGTCTGCCCAGCGATGTTGCCGATGATGGCCACCATGCGTTCGATATCCGCCGCCGCCTCCCGCGTTTGCTGCATGCGCCGGCTCGCGGCCGCCGTCTCGTGCAGCGTCGACAGGGCGCGCGCCTCGGTGCCGGCGGCCTCGCGCCCGATATCGCGCAGTGCTTCGCTGAGGGAGTGCGTCGCGCTGGAACTGGCCTCGATGCTCGCCACCGACTGCGTCAGCTGCGTGCCGGCCTCGCGCCCCGAAGCCACGATCGCACACGCCGACCCGGTCAGCTGCGTGGCAGTGGCAGCCACGCGGTCCGACGCTTCGGACACGCGCCGGAACACGCCGCCGATCGCGGCACCGAAGCACCGCACCAGCACATCTGCCTTCGCCTGCTGCTGGGCGGCGGCCTGGTGGCTCCTTGCCTGCTCATCCAGCAGGGCCTGGATCCGCCCTAAATTCATGGCGATGGCAGACTGCATTGTCGCGAGCGCCCGAAGCAGGTCGGCCGTCTCGCTGCGGCCGCGCGGCAGGATCGTGTTGTCCAGGTGCCCATCGGCGATCAGCCGGGCGACGCGGACCGCCGTGCGGACCTGCGGCACGATTGCCCGGGACAAGATGACGGTGATCAGCACGGCGGCCATCGCGGACAGGGCAAGGGCGATCAGGCCGCCCCGGACCGTCTCTGCCTCCACCGCGCCGACCTGCCGGCGCAGGTGGAACGCATCGCCGGCGAACAGCTCGACCGCGGTATCGAACTCAGTGCGCACCGCGGCCCGGTCTGCCCCGGGCGGCGACCCGGTGCGCATCTGCTGTAGCCGCGCGATCAAGCCCGCAGCCGCCCGCCGGCCCCGCTCGGACAACGCCCGGTCCCGTGCGATCTCGAGGCCGCCGACGATATCCGTCGCCGTGGCAGGGGCCAGCCCGTCCGAGCCCGCTGCTAATACCTCGCTTTGGGCTTCGCGCAGGTAGTTCATCGCCATGAACGCGTCGTCGTACAGGCGGAGGCTGATCGCGGCGAGATGCTGCTCGGCAACACGGCTGTACAAGCCGAACGCGACCGTCACCATCGTCAGTGCCAGCGCCCCCACCAGGATCTTCAGCCGGATCGGCACGCAAGCTCCCCTTTGACGGTGGCACTCGGCACCGGACTAATCGACCGTGACGGCGAGATGCATGCGGGGGTGAATCTTGCACTGCACGTCGAACGTCCCGGCCTTGGTGAACTGCAAGTCCTGCGCCGTGCCGGGTGCCTGCTCGGGGCTCTCGAACTTGAAGCCAGGCGCGTCGACGAAGACCTGGTGGTCGAACCCGTCCTCGTTGGTGAAGTGGACCGTGTCACCGCGCTGAAGATGCAAGGACGCGACCGCGAATGCCCGGCCCGCTTGCACCACAGTCACCACGCGTCCGGCAAAGGCATCCGGGAACGGGGCGGCGAGCGCCAGCAAGACCAAGCCGCACCGCCACGGGCGGAATACCCGGCTCACCGCGTTACCGTGTCGCGCTGCATCGGGGCTAGCTTCGCCAGCAGCCGGTTCTGCGTGTGGTAGGGCACGCCGACCTCCTCCATCGCGTCCTGCAAATCCTCCGCAAGCGCGTTGAACTGCACCTGCCGCAGGCCGAGCGCCTGGTGGGAGCGCGCCATGTCCCGGCCGCTGTAGCGGCACGGCCCGCCGGACAGCTGGCAAAGCTGCTCCAGCAGCAGGCGGCGGAAACGGGTCATGTTGGTCTCCGTGAAGCTCGGCCCGACCAGGGGGTCGGCCAGCCAGCGCGGCACGGCATGGTCGACGATCGCCTGCAACCCGGCGTCGCCACCGAGGTCCTCATACAATTCGGCCCTGGCCCCCTGCGCGGTAGCGGCAAGGACGGCCCCGGCCAGCACGGCCTGGCGGATGTGACGCATCTTGGTCGAACCTCCTTCTCGGGGCATCAAAAGCCGGCTTGCAGGGAGAGGTACACGCCGTCCTGCCGCCCTTGGCGCGCGACGGGCCCGAGATTGGCATAGGCCAGGGTGACGGAGACGTGCTTGTCGATGGAGTAGGCGGCGAACAAATCCAGCGCCGGCCCTTCATGGGCGAAGTGCAGGTTGCTCGGTTTGGTCCGCAGCTCGGCGCCTACGGCGAGGTTGCGGGCGAACAGGTAGGCCAGCGAGCCCTCGAACTCCGGGTGGTAGCTGTCCGACCGGTCCCCGCCGAAGCCCAGCAGCCCGAACTGGTTGGCCTTGGTCAGCCGTATGGTCACGTTGGCCAGGACGCTTTGTGCCAGGAACAGCTTGGTCGCCGCGGCATACACGTCCACGCCCTTGCTGCTGCGGGCGCCGATGGCGTGCAGCACGGCATGCGCGTCGTTGGACTTGGATTGCAGCCCCACAGCGAGCTGCGGCAGCCAGCTATCCTGGTCGTAGACCGCATCCCCGAGCAGGCGCAGCTTCAGCCCAGCAACGTCCTCGTTGACGGTGAACCCCCGGCCGAGGCCGAGCCGCGCCCCCGCCTGCCGCGTGTCGAACCATTGGTGAGTGTAGGACAGCTCCACCCGATCGTACAATCCGACGGACGCGCCGACGCTCTCGAGCGTGAAGTCCGACAGGTAGCTGAACGTGTCGTGCACATTGGCGCCGATCGCGTCCCGTGTGCCGTAACCGCTGATCAGCGCCCAGGGCACCAACCCGCCCCCGCCTGCACCCTCCAATTCGGTGACGCCGCTGGTCGCCAGCAATCGTCCGCTTTCCAGCGACTGGGCGGACGCGCTCCCGGACATCACCTGCAGCGCGAGGAGGGCCAGGACAACAAGGGTTTTTCCATGCATGGCCAATGCTAGGCCAGGCATCACTACCAACCCGTTAACGGCTGTAGAATGGGATACGAAGGCGACCGTGGGCAACTTTCGTGGCCCTGAAAGCAAGGTTAGGACTTGGCCCCAAGCCCCACCAGAGGACAGTCGTCCTCTGGACTCCTGACGACGGGGTTAGGCGAAACCCCTAGTTCAGCCGCGCTCGCAACCCCTCCACCACAGCGCGAATCCGGTCCGCCTCCTCCCCCTCCGGCACCAACGCCAGGAACTTGCCGAAACAGCGCAACGCCGCGCCGACATGGTCCAGCCGCTGGTTGACCAGCGCTGCCTCCCGCCACCGCGCGGCATAGTCAGGCGCGATCCGCAGCATGTCCTCCAGCGTCGTCAGCCCTCCCGCCACGTCCCCGGCATCCAAGCGGCGCAGCTTGATGTTGTTCTGCAGCCGCAGCAGCACCGCACGGGCCGCCATCGGCGCGAGCAGGCCGGGGCGCAGCTCTGCCTTCGGCCCTTCCACCCGCTTGATCATGGCCCGCAACGCCCGCGCGTCCACCGGCTGCCCGCCGTCGAACACGTCCAGCACAAGCTGACCCTTGCGGCCGGGTAGCGCGATCATGAAGTGGCCGGGGAAATCCACACCGAAGGCCTCCCACCCGGCGGCGCGTGCGCAGTGCAGCCACAGGATGCCGAGCGCCACCGGCAAGCCGCGGCGCCGCCGTATGACATGGATCAAGTTGGCGTTGGATAGGTCGTCGTAGCTGTCGCGGTCTCCGGTGTAGCGCCAGCGGCCCGTCATCAGGCCGGCCAGCGCACCTGCCCGGACGGACGGGTCGTCACCGGGCCGGTCCGCCGCCAGCGCCACCGCGTCACGCGCCAGGGCGGAGAGGTGGTCCCGCGCCGCCACCCAATCTTCCTCCGGCGCATCGATGCGGGCGAGCTGCAGCGCGGCACCGGCCAGGTCCAGCTCGCCATCAGGCAGCTGGCCGATCGCGTCCAGCGCCAGCCGGGCCTGCGCCTGCTCCGTCTCCGTGCTCACTCCGCCGGAGTCTGCTCGGGCGTCCGGCCCACGGGCTCCGGCACGTACAACGCAGCCCCGTTATTGCGGAACTCGTCGCTCTTCTGCTCCAGCCCGGCCAGCCGCTCGGCATCCTTGCGGATGTCCTGGCTGATCTTCATCGAGCAGAATTTCGGCCCGCACATCGAGCAGAAATGCGCGACCTTGTGCGCCTCCTTCGGCAGCGTCTCGTCGTGGAACTGCCGCGCGGTGTC
>CAXSEK010000215.1:0-5718 GCA_964235625.1 uncultured Acetobacteraceae bacterium | reverse complement strand
ACGCCACCACCTTGGCGATCTGCACCGGGGTCAGCCCCCAATGGGAGTACAGCCGGTAGCGCACCGCGGCCCCCGACACGGCGGCGAAGCCCAAATTGTGCGACAGCGCGTAGGCGCAGAACGAGGCGAACGCGACCCGGCGGTAGCGGACCTTGTGCCCGGCATAGATCGTGCCGAGCCGGTCGTAGAAGGTCAGTACCCCGTAGGACAGCACCGTCCAGGCGAAGGAGATCACCAGCGCCGTCCCCGGGATGGCGGCCAGCGACACCTTGATGTCGGCCAGCTTCAGGTGGCGGAACTCCCGTTGCACGACGTAGATGGCACCGCACAGCAGCGCCACCCCGAGCACGGCCGGCACGTGGCGGAGGGCGCGCTTCACGCCGCGTCCCGCCGGGCGAGGGCGGTGCGGATCAGCGCCACCGTCTCGGGGATGCCATACAACGCCACGAAGCCGCCGAAGCGCGGCCCCTCCTCCTGCCCGAGCAGCACCTGATACAGGCACTCGAACCAGGCCTTCAGCGCGGGAAAGGGGTGGCGCTTGCCGACGGCGTAGACCTCGTCCTGGATGGCTTCCGGCGTGCTGCCTGCGGGCAGGGCGGCCAGGGTGT
The DNA here is from genome assembly GCA_964235625.1 of uncultured Acetobacteraceae bacterium. Taxonomy (GTDB): domain Bacteria; phylum Pseudomonadota; class Alphaproteobacteria; order Acetobacterales; family Acetobacteraceae; genus LMUY01. Next base: position 5,110 of record CAXSEK010000215.1, on the reverse strand, counting down.
CCGCCAGGTCGTCCAGCGCCGCCACCTCCAGCCCGGTCGCCGGCCGGAACCGCTTCCGGGTGCGGACGAAGTCCTGGTAGTAGGCCACGGCATGGTCCACCAGCCGGGCCAGCAGCGGCGTCTCCTCCGGCCCGGCGCCGGGCAGATAGCGGCGGATGAAGCCCCACAGCATGTCCGGCGTGTCCGCGTTCACCACGCTGGCCAGGTTCAGCAGCATGGTGAACGGGATCGGGCTGCCGCCCTCGTTCGGGATGTGCCCGCCGCCGATGTGCCAGGCGGGGTTCGCCGGGTCCCCGCCGCCCTTGGCGACATTGGCGATGTAGTCGTCCACCGCGCGGGGGATCACGTCGAAGAACAGCCGCTTCGCGCGCTGCGGCTGGTGGTACATGAACTGGCCCAGGCTCTCGGGCGGGGCGTAGCGCAGCCACTCGTCCACCGAGAGGCCGTTGCCGCGGCTCTTGCTGATTTTCTGCGAGTGCTCGTCCAGGAACAATTCGTAGGTGAAGCCGACTGGCGGGGGCGAACCCATCACCTGGCAGATCTTGCCGGACAGGCGGACGCTGTCGATCAGGTCCTTGCCGCTCATCTCGTAATCCACACCCAGGGCGAACCAGCGCATCGCCCAATCCGCCTTCCACTGCAGCTTGCACGCGCCTCCGGTGACGGGGGTGGTGAAGCGCTCGCCCGCCCCGTCCGCCCAGGTGACGGTGCCGGCCTCCGGGTCGGTGGCCAGGATCACGACCTGCATGACGACGCCGGTGCGCGGGTGGATCGGCAGGATGGGCGAGTAGGTGGCCCGGCGGTCCGGCCCGAGGGTGGGCAGGATCACCGCCCGGATCTGGTCGTGCAGCGCCAGCACCCGCAGCAGCGCCGCGTCGAACCGGCCGGCGGTGTAGTAGGCGGTGGCGGAAGCAAACTCGTAGTCGAAGCCGAAGCGGTCCAGGAACGCCCGCAGCCGCGCGTTGTTGTGGGCGCCGAAGCTCTCGTGGGTGCCGAACGGGTCGGGAATGCGGGTCAGTGGCTGGCCTAGATAGCCCTGCAGCATGGCACCGTTCGGCACGTTGTCCGGCACCTTGCGCAGCCCATCCATGTCGTCGCTGAAGGCGAGCAGGTGGGATGGCCTACCGGTCAGCGTCGTGAACGCCTGGCGCACCCAGCTGGTGCGCGCGACCTCGCCGAACGTGCCGATATGGGGCAGGCCGGACGGGCCATACCCCGTCTCGAACAACGCCTCCGCCTTGCCCGACTGCTCGAGCCGGGCAGCAACCTTGGCTGCCTCCTCGAACGGCCACGCCTTCGGGACGGCCGGATTGTTGCGAACTGTGTCGGACATTGCGGCCAGGCTAGGAATTGCGCCGGGTGTGGTCAATCGGGCGCGGTGCTTGGCCGGCTGAGATGTTGCCTTGGCAGGCCGCGGGCTCCACCGCGCGGATACTGTGGCGAGCTGAGCATAGGGACATCGACGATCAATCTGTGGAATCCTTGCCACACTGGACCTGGCAGATGCTACGCAACGTATTAATATTGCGTCACAACAAGAGTCGTTCCGCCTCCAGCAGTCGAAGCTCCCGTATTCCATCGTCGGTGTGGCGGCCGCCACAAGTATCTCATGTGCGGGACCGGATGTGATGGAACTCAACATACTCCTCCGGGGGCAATCCAACGCCATCCTGTTCGGTTATGCGGCGGTACAGACCGACGTCGATCAGTTGCTCGGCTTCGATGGGGTCACCAACAAGGTCAATATCCTGGGCGGCGCCACGCCCGATGCGGAGGGCAACGTCACCGCCGTCGGTGCCACGGCGCTGTTGCCGCCGGTGACGAACCACTGGCTGAACCTGGTCAATGGCGACTACACGCAGGGGTTCACGGCCGGCCCGATCGAGCAGGGGCTGCTGAACTACATCGGTGACCTGCCGGCCGACGAACGCGCGGCGCCGACGGCGGTGCTGTACATGCAGGACGAAAGCGACGCCTCGATCGCCGGTGCGGAGACCACGGCGGAGTGGATGGCCGGCGTGCAGTATGAGGCCGGGCTGGTGCGCCAGGCGTTCGGGCAGACCGCCGCCACGGTCCCTTATCTGTTCGTGCCAGTGCCCTTCGATGCCGACGACGCCGCCACCATGCAGGCGATCCGCCTCGGCCAGGAGGATCTTGCCGCCGACCCGGCGTTCAACGGCGCGGTCGCCACGCACACCGGCGACCTGAACATGGACAATCCCTTCAACGGCCTGCCCGCCGGGGACGTGATCTACGGCGGCCCGCATATCGACCAGCAAGACGCGGACACCCTCGCCGCACGCGTCGCCCCGTCCGTCGCGGACGCCTTCGCCCAGTATGCCCTTCCCGGGTCGCCGCTCGCTTTGGCCAACGGCCATGTCGACGACTCCGGCCCGCAGGCTGTGCGCGTCGATTGGGTGCCGGCCCAGCCGACCCAGGTGATCGTCACGCTGCAGGACGACCCGAGCGCGCTCGGGCTGGAGCCGCTGGGCGCCGAGGCAGCCGTGGGCCTGGGATGGACGATCCGCGACGGGGACAGCAGCATCTCCGCGGCCTCGGCCCAGGAGCTTCCCGGCGACCAGTTGCTGCTGACCTTCGCCGGCGCCGTCCCGATGGATGCCACTGCACGGCTGTTCTACGATTACGGCACCGGCCGGCTCGCCGTGGGTGCGGCCACGCATACGGGGCCGGGATATCCCGGCGTCGGCGTCGGCTCTCCGGGGGAGGGCAACGGCATTTACGACGCCAATGGCCTGCCTGCCTGGGCCAGCGCGGCCGGCGTCACCGCCGGTTCGGCGGCGGTGGCCGATATCGTGGGCGCGATGCAGTCATCCGCGGGGCTCACCTTGTATGAGGGCGACACCCTGGCCGTGCAGGATGGCGGCAGCGTGCAGGCAACGACGGTGCTCACCGGTGCCACGGCCACCGTGTCGGCGGGCGGCAGTGCCTCCGGAACCGTCGTCGATGGCGGGAGCGTCGTGGTCGCGTCCGGCGGGTCCGCGGCTGGCACGACCGTCTCGGGTGGCAGCGAGACGGTGCTGTCCGGGGGCGTGAACTCCGGCGGCGCCGTGCTTGCGGGGGGAAGCCTGCTGCTGTCCGGCGGCATGGCCGTAAGCGAGGCGATCAGCGGGGGCGTCGGGGTCGGCTCCGGCGGGTTCCTCGCCGTGTCTACCCTCTTTGCCGGGGCCAACGTGACCGTCGGCGACGGCGGCGTGCTGTCGGGAGCTTTCCAGGACATGGGCGACGTGGTGTTCGACATCACCACCAGCGCCGCGCCGAACGCCAGCTTCTCCGGCAGCGGCTCGATCGCCGTCACGGGTGGCGGCACGCTGGCGTTGGCTGCGGGCAGCGCCTTCGCCGGCACCCTTTCGATCGGCGCAAGCACGCTGGATTTGACCGCGCCGGGTGCCGTCGGGTCGGCGAAGGTCGTCTTCATCGGCAACGACGGGCTCCTGCTGCTGGACGCCGGCGGGTCAGCCACCGTCATCGCCGGTTTGACGCCGGGCGGTAGCCAGACGATCGAGGTAGAGGGTTTGGCCGGGTTGCCGACCTTCGAGCACCTGGGTGACACAGTGACGCTGGCGGACGCAGGGTCCACCACGTCCCTGGATATCGCCGGGTCGGCGGGTTACGCCATGGAGCTGACCACTGCCGCGAGCGCCGACGGGCTGGGCTACTCGGTGTTCGTCGCCGAGGGGGCCACGCCCTGCTACTGCGGCGGGACACGGATCCTGACTGACGGTGGAGAGGTTCAGGTCGAGGATCTGGCGATCGGTGACCTTGTCATCACGGTATCAGGTGCGGCCATGCCGATCCGGTGGATCGGGCGGCGCTCGTTCAGCAGTCGGGTGCTACGGGGGCAGACGGCCTTGCTGCCGGTCCTGTTCCGCGCCGGGTCGCTCGGCGAGGGTGTCCCGCACCGCGACCTGCGCGTCTCACCCGAGCATGCCCTGTTCGTCGATGGCGTGCTGGTGCCGGCTCGGTGCCTGATGAATGGTGTGACGATCTTGCAGGACCATGCCTGCCAGCGCGTCGATTACATCCATGTCGAACTGGACCGGCATGACCTGATCCTGGCCGAAGGCGCCGCGTGCGAGACGTTCCTGGACGATGAAAGCCGGGCGATGTTCCACAACGCCTCCGAGTTCGAGCGGCTGTACCCCGATGCCGGGTCGTCGGGGTTCTGTGCACCGCGCGTGACGCATGGCTACGAGTTGGAAGCGATCCGCCACCAGTTGGCCCGGCGGCTGACGATGATGGTGGCTGCCGCCTGAGACGTCATGCCGAGGCCGGCTTCCTCGCAACGCAGCGCGCAGGGACATATACCGTGACATGCCGCCGTCACCGCCCGCCATGCCTCAAGCGACCACGCCCCAAACCGCGGCCATCGTCGCGGGCCATGGCCGTGCCAGCATACTGACCGGGGATGGCGAGTTCCTGACGGGCACGCCCGTCCAGGTCACCCATCTGCTGGGCGATGCGATGCCGTTGCTGGTGCACGCCCCCGTGACGTTGCGCCGCCTCGGCCTCCGCCCCCGGCCGGTGTTCGACCTGCTTGAGCTGTGGGCTTTCGTCCGCCCCGCCTGTGCCGCGGCCCCCACCCCGCGTGGCCTGGCGCTGGCGCTGGACATGACGCCGCCGGCCGACATGGAGGGTGCCGCAGCCCTGCTGCCCAGCATCGCGGAGGCGTTGCTCACCCGCCTGGCCGCTGGGCGGGACACGCCGGCTAACGCGGACGCGGCCAGCCTCGCCGCGCGGATGGGCGCGTCCGGCTGGGCTTGGGCACCATACGTGGTGGCGGCGCTCGGCGGACTGCGCGGTGGCAAGCCGACCGACGGGCTGCGCGTGTGGAAGCGGCTGCCCGAGTGGGAGGAGGAGGCACCGCCGCCACCGCCCGCCTCGCACCCCGTGCTGCCGGCCGAGGCACGGCGCAGGCTGGCCGGCATCCTCGGGCCGGGTGCGGAGCAGCGGCCGGGGCAGGGGGACTATGCGTCCGCCGCCGCCGCCGCCTTCGCTCCCCGGCAATCGCGCGGCGACCCGGCGACGGTGCTCGCCGAGGCCGGCACCGGCACCGGCAAGACGCTCGGCTACGTGGCCCCCGCCAGCCTGT
>CAXSEK010000214.1:0-5719 GCA_964235625.1 uncultured Acetobacteraceae bacterium | reverse complement strand
TGCAGGGGTGTAGCTCAATTGGCTAGAGCGCCGGTCTCCAAAACCGGAGGTTGAGAGTTCGAGACCCTCCGCCCCTGCCAGCCCCCGAGGGCCGAGATGGGCCTGTCAGACATCATTCGAGGGGATAAGGTCGTGGCGTTCGCTCCGGCTCAGTTTGTGCGCGAGGTGCGTGCCGAGGTCGCCAAGGTCACCTGGCCGTCCCGCAAGGAGACGATGGTGACCACGGGGCTCGTGTTCGCGATGGCCGCCGTGGCTGCGATCTTCTTCTTCGTCGTCGACCAGGCAGCTGGGTACGGCGTGCGGACACTTTTCGGCGTATCCGGCTAATCAACGTTCAGAGGTTCATCGGTCGTGGCCAAGCGCTGGTATGTCGTGCATGTCTATTCGGGCTTCGAAAAGAAGATCGCCGAACAGGTCAAGGAGCAGGCGGCCCGCAAGGGTCTGGCGGACCTGCTCGGTGACATCCTGGTCCCGGCCGAGGAAGTCGTCGAGCTGAAGCGCGGCCAAAAGGTGCAGGCGGAGCGGAAGTTCTTCCCCGGCTACGTGCTGGTCAACATGGAACTGACGGACGACACCTGGCACCTGATCAAGGACACGCCGAAGGTCACCGGCTTCCTGGGCAACAACAAGCTGAAGCCGCAGGCGATCCCGCAGGCCGAGGCGGAGCGCATCATCAAGCAGTCGGCCGAGGGTGTGGAGCGTCCGCGCCCGGCCGTGCTGTTCGAGATCGGCGAGCAGGTGCGCGTGGCGGACGGCCCGTTCACCTCATTCAACGGCACCGTCGAGGAGGTCGACGAGGAGAAGGGCCGGGTCAAGGTCTCGGTCTCCATCTTCGGCCGCTCCACGCCCGTTGACCTCGAATACGGCCAAGTCGAAAAAGTCTGAAGGTGTCCGGAGGACGCCCATGCTTAGGAAAGCGTCCTCTGGCGGGGTTTGGGGGCACAAACCCGTCCTTGTTGAATGCTTGACTTCACCCCGGACGAGATAAACCGCTACTCTCGGAATATTCTCCTCTCCGAAGTCGGCGGCACAGGCCAGTCCGCGCTACGCATCGCCCGGGTGTTGGTGGTCGGCGCCGGCGGCCTGGGCTGCCCTCTCGTGTTGTATCTCGCCGCTGCTGGGATAGGCACGATCGGCGTGGTGGATGACGACGCGGTCGAGCTATCCAATCTCCAGCGGCAGATCGCCCACACCACGGCCAGGATCGGCCAGCCCAAGGTGCAGTCTCTCGCCGCCAGCGTCGCCGCCCTGAACGCGTCCACGACGATCGACCTGCACCAGACCCGGCTGACGGCGGCCAACGCCATGGATCTGGTCGGCGCATACGACCTGGTCTGCGACGGAAGCGACAATTTCCCGACCCGCTATCTGCTCAACGACGCCTGCGTCCTCGCCAGCAAGACGCTGGTCTCGGCCGCGGTGCTGCGCTTCGACGGCCAGCTCGCCACATTCAAGCCGGGCGGCCCCTGCTACCGCTGCCTCTACCCCGCCCCGCCGCCACCCGGCCTGGTGCCCAGCTGCGGCGAGGCCGGCGTGCTGGGCGCCGTCACCGGCGTGATGGGCACCCTGCAGGCCGCCGAGGTCCTGAAGGAGATCCTGGGCGTCGGCGAGAGCCTCTCCGGCCGGCTGCTGGTCTGGGATGCGCTGGGCACGCGGTTCGAGACGATCCGCCTGCCCAGGGACCCGGCCTGCCCGGCTTGCGGCAAGGACGCCACGCTGCACGACCTGTCCGCGCATGAATGAGCCATTCGGCGTGCTGCTGCTGTCGGGCACGCACGGGCGGGCGCACTACGCCTTCGTGCTCGCTACAGGGGCGGCGGCGCTCGGCCGCAGCGTAACGCTGTTCGCGAGCAATGCCGGTTGCCGGGCGTTGCTGGCCGACTGGCGGACGCTGGAGGATGCTGGGCGGGACGGCCGGATCGCCGGGCGCGGCGTCGCCGGGCTTGACGTACTGCGGGAGGCCGCGGGCGAACTCGGCATCCGGATGATCGCCTGCGAGGCCGGGCTGCGGGCTGAGGCGATCCCCGAGGCGGGCCTGCTATCCGGCGTCGAGGTGGCAGGTGTCGCGACCTTCCTGGACGCGGTGCGCGGCGGCCAGATCGTCTCCTGTTGACACGGGAGTTTGCGGGGCGAAGAGGCGGAACTGCAGGTGTTTGAGGACTTCCCCCACGCGCAATATCTGTTCGATGCCAACGACCCCGAGACGAAGGTGGCGTTCGGCGAGATCGCCGCGTTCTTCGGCCGGCATCTCGCTAAGTGACGCAGGCGGCTTGACCGGCCGGCCCGCCGCTTGGCAGGGAGGGCCATGGTCCGTATCGCAGTCGCCGCCGCCCTCACGATCGTTCCGCTCGCAGCCTGGGCGGCGATGGAGCAGCCGCCCTCGGCGAAGCGACACGCGGCCGCTCCGCACGAGGCGGTGAGACCGGCGCGCGCCCCGGCCCACGCCGTGTCCACCCGCCCCGCGCCCAATCATCCCGCCCCGCACGCCGGTGCCGCCGCACCGAAGCCGGCCCCGCCCTCCACACCGGTGGCACCGGTGCCCTCTGCCGCCCCGACCGAGCCACCGAAGGGCAGCAACACCGGCCTGCCGTTGCCGCGCTTCGCCTCGCTGAAGACGGACGAGGTCAACCTGCGGACCGGCCCCGGCCTGCGCTACCCGATCGACTGGGTGTACAAGCGCCGCGACCTGCCGGTTGAGATCGAGCGGGAATTCGAGGTCTGGCGCCTGATCGCCGATTCCGAGGGCGTGAAGGGCTGGGTGCACCAGGCGACGCTCACGGGTCGGCGCAGCTTCGTCGTCGCCGGCGCAGAAGCCGTGATCCGGACGAACGCGAACGACGCCGCCGGGCCCGTCGCCCGCCTCAAGCCCGGCGTCGTTGGCCGGTTGCGCGCTTGTGACGCCAGTGCGGCCTGGTGCCAGGTGCAGGTTGGTGACTATCGTGGCTGGCTGCAACGTGATGCATTCTGGGGCACCTACCCCGGGGAGGCCGTGCAATGACCAACCAAGCCCTCGCCGCGCCCGAGCCGGGCCAACATCCCGCTCGCGCCCACCACGACATGGGCGGCGTGTCCAAGTTCCTGTGCGAGCCGATCGACACCGCTGCCCATGCTCTCAACGATTTCGACCGGGAGGTGGACGCCATCCGCGGCCTGCTCGGCGCCAAGGGAATCATGAGCGTGGACGAGCTGCGCCGCGGCATCGAGGCGATCCCCGAGGCCGAGTACCACCGCCTCAGCTACTATCAACGCTGGATCCGGTCGATCGCCGACAACCTGCTGGTCCGTGGCGTGATCACGCCGGCCGAATTGGCGGCGGCGCTGGCATGAGCGCCGCCTTCGGACCCGGCACCAGCGTGCAGGTGCGCGACGACTGGCCGGAAACACGCGGCCCGGTGCACATCCGCACCCCGCACTATCTGCGCGGCCGGCACGGCACCGTAGTGAGGCATCTGGGTGACTTCCCCAACCCCGAGGACCTCGCCTTCGCCCGCCCGGCGAACCGGCTGCCGCTGTATCACGTCGCGTTCAAGCCCGATGAGATCTGGCCCGGCGGTGCTTCCGCCGAGCTGCTGGTGGAGGTGTTCGAGCCATGGCTGCTGCCGACCTGACCCTGCTGCGCGCCGAGAGCGGCCGCTTGCTGGACGCCGTGCGCGGGCTGCTGGAGGCCAAGGGCGTCCTGACCGCGGACGACATCGCCGAGCGTATCCGCTTCACCGACGCGGCCAGCCCCGCCCAGGGCGCCCGCATGGTGGCACGGGCCTGGGTGGACCCGGTGTATCGTGCGCTGATGCTGGCCAACGGCATGGAGGCGGCCGAGCAGCTCGGCATCCCGACCCGCGGCGCGCCACCCCTGGGCGTGCTGGCCAACGAGGTCGGGCTGCACCATTTGGTCGTCTGCACGCTGTGCAGCTGCTATCCGCGGGCCGTGCTGGGCTACCCGCCCTTCTGGTTCAAATCCGCCGGTTACCGCGCCCGGGCCGTGCGCGATCCGGCCGGCGTGCTGGCGGAGTGGCACACGGCGCTGCCGCCGGGCACGGCGATCCGCGTCATCGACAGCACGGCCGACTACCGCTGGATGGTGCTTCCACTACGCCCCGCCGGAACCGACGGGTGGGACGAGCAACGGTTGGCTGGCCTGGTCAGCGAAGGCGATATGATCGGCGTGACCGTGCCGCACGCGTAGACCCTTCCGCAACCCTGCTGCGGTAAAGACGTTGCTTGTCGGCACTGACAAAGGGGTTCTTAGCTATGAAGACCATGCTCACGCTTGCCGCTCTGGCGCTGGCCTCCGGCGCCGCTATGCACCCGGCCCATGCAGCCCACGCTGGCGCGCCGTATCAAAACGTGGACAAGCGGAACGACGCCGGAAACGACACGGGCGATTCACAGACCGATCAGCTGAACGCTGCGCAGCTGAACCAGGGTGCGACGCCCGCCCCCGCCCAGCCGATCACGCCGACCGGTGCTCCCAAGGGCGGCCGCCGGGTCGGCGCACACTAACGCCGCTCTCTAATCATCGGTCGTTGCCGAGGCAACTCTGCAACCTCCGATGACGTTGCGCTCCTGTTGTAACAATTTGGGATCGCAACCATGAAGCTCTCCACCTTGGCCGTCGCTTTCGCCGCCCTGCTGGCGGCCGGGACCATCGCCCCGTCCATCAGCCAGGCTGCTAACGCGCGCCATCCGTACAAGAACGTCAATCGCGCCAACGACAAGGGTAACCGCTCCGGCGATTCCGAGACGGCGCGCCTGAACCAGCAGCAGATCGACCAGCACCGCAACGGCCAGTAAGCTCGCCTCCACCGGACGCCCGGGCTTGAAACCCGCGGCGTCTGGCGCTACAAAGTCAGTTCTCTAACATTCTCCGGCTTTTTGGAGGGTGGCCCTAATCGGCCGCCTTTTTGTGTTTTGGACAGCGACAACACCGAGCCATCCCCTCTCCACGCCAGCCTCGAAGCCAGAATCGTGGCCGAGATCGAGCTGACGATGACCCACATGGGATACGAGATCGTGCGTGTACAGGTGTTAGGGCGCGAGCGGCCGACCGTGCAGGTCATGGCCGATCGGCAGGACGGCTCGCAGATCAGCATCGAGGATTGCGAGCGGATCAATGACGTCGTGAGCGCCGCGCTGGACGTCGCGGATATCATCAAGTCCGCCTGGACTCTGGAGATCAGCAGCGCCGGCATCGACCGCCCGTTGACCCGGGTGAAGGACTGGAACACCTATGCCGGGCACCAGGCCCGTGCCGAGGTCAACATTCCGATCAACGGCCGCAAGCGCTTTACCGGGATCGTGCTGGGCGCCGATCCATCCGCGGCGAGGATGCGGCTGGACGACGGCACCGACATCGCTCTACCCCTGAGTGACCTGCGGCGGGCCAAGCTGTTGCTGACGGACGCGCTGATCGCAGCGACGGTTCGGAAGAGCCCCGACGCCGAGACCGACGCCGACGAAGCGCCCAACTAAGGAAGCAACGCGCCATGGATACCGCTGTCTCCCGCCCCGAACTCCTGCTCGTCGCCGACGCCGTCGCGCGGGAGAAGTCGATCGACCGCGAAGAGGTGATCGAGGCGATGGAGCAGGCCATCCAGAAGGCCGGCCGCGCCAAATACGGCAGCGAAAAGGACATCCGCGCGACCATCGACCGACGTACGGGCGATGTGCGGCTGTCGCGCTGGACCGAGGCGGTCGAGGTGGTGGAAAACGAGGAAACGCA
>CAXSEK010000213.1:0-5772 GCA_964235625.1 uncultured Acetobacteraceae bacterium | reverse complement strand
CCTGGGTGAGGAAGCGCTGGGCCGAGTTCAGCATCGATCCCCAGGATGGTGCGGGCGGCTGCTGACCCAGGCCCAGGAAGGAGAGGCTGGCCTCGGCGATGATGGCCATGGCGATGGCCAGGGTCGATTGCACCAGGATGGGCGGGACGATGTTGGGCAACACGTGGCGCACGGCGACGCGCCAGGGCGGGTTGCCGATGGCCCGCGCGGCTTCGACATAGTCGTTGGCCGCGGCGTCGATCGTGGCGGCGCGGGCGACGCGGACGAAAACGGGGGTGGCGGTGACGCCGATGGCGATCATGGCGTTGGTCAGGGACGGACCAAGGAAGGCCGCCAGCGCGATGGCCAGGATCAGGAACGGGCAGGCGAGCATCGCGTCCACCACCCGGCCGATCACCACGTCGGTCCAGCCGCCGGCGAACCCGGCGAGCAGGCCGAGGGGCACGCCGGCGCCGGACGCGATACCGACGGATACGAGGGCCGCGAGCAGCGTCGCGCGGGCGCCGAACAGCACGCGGGCCAGCACGTCCCGCCCGTTCTCGTCGGTGCCGAACCAATGCAGGGCGGAGGGCGCCTTACGGATCACGCTGTAGGATTGCCGGGTGGGGTCGTAGGGCGTGATGAGGGGGGCGAGCAGGGCGGCGGCCACGAACAGTACGATCACGGCCAGGCCGAACAGTGCAGCCGGGCGGCGGGCGAAGCGTGACGCGGCAAGGGCGAGGGGGCTGCGAGGGCGGCGGAGCATCGCTGCCGGGGCCGGGCTGGCCAGAGCCGTCACGCGACGCGGAGCCGCGGGTTGACCAGGACGTAGAGCACGTCCGCCAGCAGGTTGAGCAGGATGTAGAGCGTGGCCGTCACCATCACGACGCCTTGCACCACGGGGTAGTCGCGGTTGAACACGGCGTCCACCACCAGCTTGCCGAAGCCGGGGATGCTGAACACCTGCTCCGTCAGCACGGCGCCGGAGAACAGGGTGCCGAGTTCCAGCGCGCCGAGGGTCACCACGGGGACCAGCGCGTTGCGGAGGGCGTGGCGGATCACCACCCTGCCCTCCCCAAGGCCCTTGGCGCGGGCGGTGCGCACGTAATCCTGGTCTAGCGCCGTGAGCATGGCGCTGCGGGTGTGCCGCATCAGCACGGCGGCGGTGGCGTTGCCGAGCACGAAGGCGGGCATCACGGTGGTGGCGAGCGACTGCCAGACATCCTCGGTGAGCGGCACGTAGCCCGAGGGCGGCAACCAGCCGAGATGTACCGAGACCAGTAGGATGAGCATGATGCCGAGCCAGAAGTTCGGCGTCGACAGTCCGCCGAGGCCGACCAGGTTCGCCACGTGGTCCCACGCCGTGCCGCGCTTGACGGCGGAGAGCACGCCGGCCGGGACGCCGATCAGCAGCGCGAAGCCGAACGCCATGGCGCCGAGTTGCAGGGTGACGGGCAGCTTCTCCCGCACCAGCGCGGCCACCGGTTGGCGGATGCGCCAAGAGTAGCCAAGGTCGCCCTGCACCAGGCCTCCGAGCCAGTGCACGTATTGCACCGGCAAGGGGCGGTCCAGCCACAGTTCGGCGCGGATCTGGGCGAGCACCTGGGGGTTGGCGCCTTCCTCGCCGGCCAGGATCAACGCCGGGTCACCGGGCATCAGCTGCTGCAGCGCGAACACGAGGATGCTCACCAGCAGCAGCGTCGGTATCACCTGCAGCAGGCGGCCGCGCAGGCCCTTCATGGCGTGATCGTCAGGCCCTGAAGGCGAATGATGCCATCGGCGACCGGCTTGAAGCCGCCGAGCTTGGCGGACAACCCTGCGAAGTACCGGGTCGTGTAAATATAGGCGACCGGCAGGTCCTTCTGCGTGAGTGTCGCGACCTGCCCGTAGAGCGCCTTGCGCTTGGCCGTGTCCGGTTCCACCCGGGCGTTGTCCAGCAGCGAGTCCATCGCGGGGTTGGCGTAGTGGCCGTAATTTTGCGGGCCGCCGCTGTGCAGGAACACGTATTCGTTGCCGTCGGGGTCGATGCGGCCGGACCAGGCGAGCAGGTAGGCTTCGAACCCGCCGCGCTCGGCATTGTCGAGCGAGGAGGCGAACTCCATGGCGGTGATCTTGACGTCGAACCCGGCCTCGCTGGCCATGGACTGGATCACCTCGGCCATCTGACGGATGTCCGGGTTGTTGGGCGCGATCAGGGCGATGCTGACGGGCAGCTTGACGCCAGCCTGTTGCAGCAGCGCCTTCGCCTTGTCCACGTCGCGCATCACCGGCTTGATTGCCGGGTCGAAGAACGGGCTTTCGGGCGGCACGGCCTGCGCCGCCGGGGGGAACATGCCGTTGTAGACGACCTGCATCAGCGCGTCGCGGTCGATGGAGAGGTCGAATGCCTGGCGGACCAACGCGCTCTGCCCGATCGGGGTGGCGGATTGCGGGCCGTTGCCGGTGTTGAACGTGATGCCCTCGTAGCCGAGCCCGTCATAGCTGACCAGGCGCAGCTTCGCGTTGCGCTTCACGGCGTCGGTGTCGGTGGGGACGATGAACTCCACTAGGTCCACGCTGCCGGCCTGGAGGTTGGCGAGGCGGATGGAGCTGTCCGGGATGGGCTGGTAGATGACGCGGTCGACATGGATCGCGTCCTTGTTCCAGTAGTCGGCAAAGCGTTCGAGCACGATGCGGTCCTGCGCCACCCGCTCGACGAACTTCATCGGCCCGGCGCAGACGGGATGCAGGCCGAAATCCTTGCCCTCCGCCTCGGCCGCCTTAGGCGATACGATCATGCCGGCGCGGTCCGTCAGCTGGGAAAGGAAGGGGGCGGAGGGGGCTTTCAGCACGATGCGGATGGTGAGCGGGTCCACGATGTCCACGTGATCCATGGCGCTGATCTCGCTGCGGCGGCCGCTGCCCGGCATCGTGTCGTGGCGGTCCAGGCTGTACTTCACAGCGGCGGCGTCCATCCCCGTGCCGTCCTGGAATTTCACGCCGGAGCGAAGGTGGATGACCAGCGTCTTCGGGTCGGAATACTCGTAGCTGGTGGCGAGCTGCGGGACGATCTGCAGCTTGTCATCGATGTCGAACAGCTTGTCGCACAGGCCGGCGAAGACGATGCGGCCGACGAAGGTGCGGGCGAGGGTCGGGTCCAGGATGTCCGCGTCCTCGCGGAGGGCGATCCGCAGGGTTTGTGCCTCGGCTGTCGAGATGCCGGTTGCAAGCGGCAGCAAGGTGAGCAGGCAGGCGAGCAGCGAGCGGATCATGCGGGGCGTCTCCGGGAGCCCCGCAGCCTTGCAAGCGACGCGCCGGAGCATAGGGTATCGCGCATACGGGCAGGAGGACAGAGAGTGAGCGAGAAGAACGGCGTGGATCTGGCAGCGATCTACCAGGCGGATGTCGCCCTCCTGCAGCAGCGGTCCGCCTGATCCATGCGCAGCTACCGCATCGCCAGCATCCCCGCCGATGGCATCGGCCCCGAAGTGATCGCCGCCGGGCTCGAGGTGCTGGACGCCTTGGCCAGCCGCGACGGCGGGTTCGAACTGAAGATCGACCATTACGATTGGGGCAGCGAGCGCTACCGCCGCACCGGCGCGCTGATGCCGGCGGACGGGCTGGACCAGTTGCGGCCGGCCGATGCGATCTATTTCGGCGCGGTCGGCGCGCCGGACATCCCGGACCACGTGACACTGTGGGGCCTGCGCCTGCCGATCTGCCAGGGCTTCGACCAGTACGCCAACGTCCGCCCCACCCGCATCCTGCCCGGCGTCACCTCCCCCTTGCGCCACGCCGGGCCGGGGGACCTGGACTGGCTGATCATCCGCGAGAACAGCGAGGGCGAGTATGCCGGCCATGGCGGGCGCGCGCATCGCGGCTTGCCGGAAGAGGTCGCCACCGAGGTCGCCATCTTCACCCGCGTCGGCGTTGAGCGGATCATGCGCTTCGCCTTCGCCTCCGCCCAGGCGCGTCCGCGCAAGCACCTGACCGTCGTCACCAAGTCCAACGCGCAGCGCTACGGCATGGTGTTCTGGGACGAGATCGCGGCCTTGGTCGCGGCCGACTTCCCCGACGTGACCTGGGACAAGGAGCTGGTGGACGCGATGACGATGCGCATGGTGAACAAGCCGCGCACGATCGATACCGTAGTCGCCACCAACCTGCACGCCGACATCCTGAGCGATCTGGCGGCGGCGCTGGCTGGCTCGCTCGGGATCGCGCCCACCGGCAACGTGGACCCGCAGCGGCGCTACCCCTCGATGTTCGAACCGATCCACGGCTCCGCTTTCGACATCACGGGCAAGGGCATTGCCAACCACGTCGCCAGCTTCTGGACGGCGGCGATGATGCTGGAGCATCTGGGCGAGGCGGCAGCCGGGGCACGCCTGATAGCGGCCGTGGAGCAGGTGTGCGCGACCGGGCTGCTGACGCCCGACCTCGGCGGCAAGGCCACCACGGCCGAGGTGACGCGCGCGGTGTGCGAAGCGATCCGCGGCGCCAACACGTGAGCGCATTCCGGCTTGCCACGGCAGCGGACGAGGCGTTGGTCGCCACCATCAACACCGAGGCGTATGCGGTCTACGAACGGGAGTTCGGCTTCCGGCCGCAACCCCTGGACGAAAATTGGGCGCCGCGGATCGCCGCCGGGCAGGCATGGCTGCTGGGTCAGGACGGCACGCTGGTGATCGAGCGCCACCCTGACCACGCGCTGATCTACAGCGTGGCCCTGCGCCCCGGCGCGCAGGGCGGTGGATTGGGCCGCGTGATGCTCGACCAGGCCGAACGCTTGGCCGCGTCCTGGGGGGTGCCGGAACTGCGGCTGTATACCAACGCGCTGATGACCCGGAACATTGCCCTTTATGGCCGCTATGGCTATCGCGAGACGGGGCGGCGCCTCCACCCGAAGCGGCCCGATCTGCGCGTCGTCGACATGGCCAAGCCGATCGTTCCTGCGGAGGCTGAACTCCGCCGCCTGCTGGACGTGATGGCGCGGCTCCGCGGCCCCGATGGCTGCCCGTGGGACCGCGTGCAGGATTTCGACAGCATCGCACCGTATACGATCGAGGAAGCCTACGAGGTCGCCGACGCCATTGCCCGGCGGGACTGGTCGGCCCTACCGGACGAGTTGGGGGATATGCTGTTCCAGGTGGTCTTCCACGCGCGCATGGCGGAGGAGGCCGGCCGGTTCGCCTTTGCCGACGTGGCCCGCGCCATCGCCGACAAGATGGTGCGCCGCCACCCCAACGTGTTCGCCGGCACCGAGGCCGTCGCGTGGGAGGTGCACAAGACGGCCGAGCGCGCGGCCCGGCGCGAGGGCGGCACCCTGGCCGGGGTTCCCGTGGCGCTCCCCGCCCTCACCCGCGCCGGCAAGCTCACGGCACGCGCCGCACGGGTCGGGTTCGATTGGCCGGATGCCGCCGCCGTGCTGGACAAGCTCGCGGAGGAGACGGCGGAGCTGCGGGCCGAGCTGCCGGGCGCAGACCCGGCCCGCCTGGCCGACGAGGTGGGCGACATGCTGTTCGTGCTTGCCAACCTCGCCCGCAAGCTCGGCCTCGACGCGGAGACATGCCTGCACGCGGCCAACGCGAAGTTCACCCGCCGCTTTGAGGGCGTGGAGGCGGTGTTGGCCGACCAGGGACAGATGCCGGGCGACGTCGGGCTGGACGCGATGGAGGCGGCTTGGCGGGCAGTGAAGATGGGCGAGAACGCTACGGGGTGACCAGCACGCGATGCATCCAGGCCCCCGTACGTCTCTCTGCCGGTCGCTTCTGAAGGCTTTCATCGTGAGACATGCGTCGTCCTAGCCGGTGC
>CAXSEK010000212.1:0-5786 GCA_964235625.1 uncultured Acetobacteraceae bacterium | reverse complement strand
TTATATCAATAGGAAACGTCGCACGAGGTGTTTACGGACGCGTAGCAGGCATCGCTCCCGAAGACGTCCATCGGATGACGATGTGCGATACGCTACCGTCCGCTGGCATCATATCTGCACAGCCCTTCGCGAGACCGGATGGCGAGCCCGGACGGGAAGCCGGCGACCGGTTGTGGCGCCGGGGCATTGGAGACACCCACCATCGATCCCGCTTCCGACCTCCTCGAGGATCTCCTCCAGCTGGCCAGCATCGATTTCGATCGCGGCGTGGAGGCGTTGCGGGCAGCAGCGTCGGCGTCCGGCGCGCCGGACGCGCTGCTGTCGCGGCAGATGGAGACACTGCTCGACGCGTCGCGTTACGACGAGCTGGCGGTCCTGGTCTATCTGATCGCGGACGCGATCTCGGTCGACAAGGCGACCTCGTTCGCGGAGCAGGCATCGCTGCAGCCAGGCGCTGGCGACCCGCTGATCGTGGCATTCGCCGATATGTATCATCGGGCGGCCCGCTACACCCAGGCCCTGGCGCTGGTGGAGCAACGTCTGAGTGCGGCCAGCTCCGATGCGCTGGTCGTCAAGTTCGCCGATTATGCGCGCGACGTGGGCAAGAGCTTTCGCGGCGAGGCAATCCTGCGGCGCTTTCTGCGCGGCGGCCGCTGGTCGCTGCTCTCCCGGCTTGCCGAGCATTATCTGGAAAGCCGCAACTGGCTGGCACTGCGCGGCCTGCTCGCGACGGTGCCGCGGGACGAACTCAACGACTACATGCTCTACCTGCTCGGCCGCGCCCAGGTGGCACTACTCGACGAGGCCGCGGTGATCGGCTGCGCCGACCGGCTCTGGAGCCTGGCGTTCCCCGGACCGCGCTACGGCCAGCTCCTGATCGATGTCTGGCGCTGGCGGATTGGTGACGTGGAACGGTCGCTGCCGGAGTCCGACCCGAGCGGCCTTCCGTATTTCCTGGCCGCCGACGCCCGCATGGTGGGACAGCCGACGGCGTTCGAGCTGGACGAGAGCACCCTGGTGCGCAGCGCCTGCGGCTGGCGGACGCTGCGGCCGCGGGAGAACCTGCCGAACGTGCTGGGCATCGGCACCCAGCGGACCGCGACCACCTGGCTGTGGTTCCATCTGTCGCAGCACCCCGACATCCAGCCGATGCCGGGCAAGGAGGCCGTGTTCTTCTCGGATGCGTTCGCGTCGCCACGGGACGTCGATCCTGCCTGGGCGAGCCGCATCCCGGAGGAGGTCGATACCTACTGGGAAGGGCCGACGCGGAACCTGTTCCGCTACCTGCGGATGTTCGGCGCCGGCTACCCGGTGCGCGCGGACTTCTCGCCGAGCTATGCCGAACTCCCGGAGGAGAGCGTGGCCGTCATACGCGACCTGCTGGGTCCCGACCTCCGTATCCTGCTTTGCGTGCGGGACCCGGTCGAACGGAGCTGGTCCAACCTCAAATACGACATGAAGCTCGCCGGGGTTAATTTTCGCGGGCTCTCTTTCGCCGAGCGGGTCGAGCATTATCAGAGCGATATCTCCTTCCGGCGCTCGGACTACGGCGCCATGCTCGGCCGGTGGCGACGCTACTTCGCCAACATGCATGTCATGTTCTACGACGACGTGCTGGCGCGGCCGGCGGCGCTGCTCGAAGAGGTCGCAAACTTCGTTGGCCTCTCGCCGGACGCCTTGCCGATGCACGCCGAGCGGATCAACGAGAGCATCGACGATGCCGTGCCGCAAGCGGACCGTCGTTTCCTGCTCGGCTTGCATCACACCCATTATGACGAGGCGGAAGCGCTGCTCGGCGGTCCTGCCACCTCGTGGCGGCCGCAGCAGCTCCTTCTATGCGACCCGGCAGACGTGACACAGCCAACGCCGGCGTCAAGGTTCCGCTTCAAAGGTTTGGGGCGCCCGTGGTGAGCACGATCATGTCCCAGGTCTCGAGCCGTGGCAGGGTGAACACGGCGTAGCCGCCGCTCACCTCGAAGGCGAGCGGCTGCACCGAGCCGTGCGCCACATCGGGACTCGCCCACCACAGGCGGGACGCCTTTTGGCCGCCCGCCGGCAGGCGCAGCCGGATGCGCAGGCCAGTCAGCACCGCGGGGGCCGGATAGGCGCCGTTCACGTCGTCGAGCCGGATAGAGGCGAGGCGGGAGAAATTCAGCATGTGCAGGATCGCGACGCCCGGCCGGGTTTTCGGCAGCACGTAGACGCCTCCCGCCGCACCCACGGCGCTCGCCGCGACGCCAGCCGGTAAGCCGGCGACGACTTCCGCCGTGCCCGGTGCGTCGACGACGCGGTCGCGCAGCAGCGTCTCGTAGCTGACCTCGAAATTATGGGCGTCCTGCTCCCATTCCTGCAACGCGGCATCCATGCACAGCGCCGGCCCGGAGACATAGATGTTGCTGGCGAGCTTTGCCTGCCGCACCGGGCAGGCCTGGTTCAGCTCGCCGAGCTCCCAGTGGTTCAGGCCCGAGGCGATCATCTGCGCGTCCGCGTAGCGGATGCCGGGACCGTTGAAGTCGCATACGGCCGGACCGCCGCGTGTGTGGCATCCCGGGCGCAGCGCCAGGCCGGTTTCCATGTAGGCAGGCACCACCGCGTTGCGGGAAGTGCCTGAGCGGACCCGCGCCGCCAGGCCGTTGAGCGACGGGAAGAAGGGCACGTTGCCGAACTCCGGATGGATCTCGGTGTAGATCACGTCGCCTGCCGCCTGGCGCAGGACTGCGTCGAAGTTCCACTGGCTCACGGGATTCAGCACGACGCGATGCCGGGTCCCGGCCTTTGCCGCGTTGGTGAAGTCGATCAGGGCCTGGCCGAGATCCACCCGATGCCCGGCGGCGTCGGTGACCTGCCCCGGGTCGCCGAGCGTGTCGATCTGCACGCCATCGAAGCCCTGCCCGTCGAGCTCCTGCCGCTCGCGTGTGATCCAGTAGCTGCGCCAGCGTATATCGGCTGCATTCATCTGCAGCAGCGCGTGTGCCGCCCAGCCGGGCGGGAATGGGCCATCGGAGAGTTGCTGCTGCTCCGTGCAGTGCGGGTCGCAACCATGGTGGAACAGGCCCCAGGCCAGCGCCGCACCGCTGCCGTCGCTCTCGTAGCCCGGCCAAGCGCCGTTCCACAGCTGGTAGTCGAAGTTGACCAGCCCGAGGCCGCGCGCCTTGGCCAGGCCTGCCTGCAGCGTCGCGCGGTCGATCCGGATATTGGCCAGGTTAGGCCAGGACGGCGCCGATGAGTAGGGAAGGTGGTGCTTCCAGTTGACGTCGTACCACTGGATGGCGTTGCAGCGGTAGGAGACGAGGTTCTGCAGCGCCGCCTCGACCGGCGCCCCGGCGACCAGTGCCGCGCCGGTGACGAAGCAGTAGCGCGGGAAACGATTCCAGTCGGTGGCGACGTCGAAGGCGCCGGATGCGCTGTCGACGAGGCGGCTGGTCCGGTCCCGCGCCTCGATGGCGACGTGATAGCCGCGCCAGTTGGCGGCCGGCGGCACGAGGCGGAATTGCAGCGTTTCGTGCCCGCCTGCCGCCAGCGTCACCGGCTGCGGCGCCGGTGATGCAACGCCCGTGCCACCGCCATTCGACAGCGCCGCGGACACCGTGCCGGAGCAGCCCGCCAGCGACGACAGGCTCAGGCTCATCAGGGCCGGGCGGCCCGGCCGGTAGAAAGCCGCATCCCAGTCCACCGCGCCGATCAGCCCGCCATCGAGCGCTCCCGCCCACGCCCTGCCCGGGCCAGGTCCCAGGAGCAGCAGTCCCCAGAGCAGCGGTGCCCAGAGCAGCGGTGCCCAGAGCAGCGGTGCCCACAGGAACGATGCCCATGGCAGCCTTGCCTGGCGTGGCATCCTCATTCGATCAGGTAGAATGAAGCGAGGCGGCGCATCGCCGCGTCGCCGAGCAGAGCCTCGGCCGTCATCCTGGCCTGCTTGCCGAGGCGGGTACGCAGCGCCGGATCGGCGGCAACCTGCCGCACCAGTTCGACCGCCTGATCGGTGGTATCGAACAGCAGCCCGTTCTCGCCGTGCCGGATCACCTGCGCGTAGCCGCCGTTCCGGCTCGCCACCACCGGCAGCCCGCAGGCCATGGCCTCGATGACCACGCGTCCCCAAGGCTCCACCCAGCTCGATGTGCGGTAGTAGTAGCAGTCGAGGCCTTGCAGGAAGCCCGCCATGTCCTCCGAACGGGCCGGCAGCAGGTCGAGGCCGGGGATCGGCGAAAAGGCGGCCTGCATGCAGGTGCCGCCGAGCACCATCGACACGCCGCCGGCCTCCGCGACCGCCTGATAGACCCGCCAGTCTTCCAGATGATGCTTCTCCGTCACGTCGCGGCTATGCCGCCCAAGGTTGAAGCGGTGGCCCGGCGGCCGCGGCGCGGAACGTGGGCTGAACAGGTCAAGGTCGGTCGGGGATGGCTCGAACAGCCCCGGCAGGCCGATCTCCGCGGCCATCATGTCGGAGCAGAACAGGAACTCGGTGCGGACGCCGCAGCGGTCGAAAACCTCCTGCACCCGCCGGAAGGCAAGCGGCGCCTCGAAGGTGTTGTAGAGGAAGATCACCCGGGATGGCCGCGCATGGGCGATCCAGCCGGCGATGTCGAAATAGACGCCGATCAGCACCAGCACGCCGCCATGCGGCACACGCCCCTGCGCCGGCTCGATCGCCTGCACGCCGTGCTGCTCGCTGAAATGCGGATGCGGCATCTCCGGCGCCCAGAGCTGCACCCTGGTGTGGACCGCGAGCCGATCGGCGATGTCGAGCGCGTGCAGCTCGCTGCCGCCCCGCTCCTGCTCGAACTTGTTGACGATGTGAACCGGCGGCGCGCGGCGCGGGCGCTCCAGGATCGCGCTGATGTCCTGATCCGTTGCCGTTCGTATCCGCTCGGCAAGATCACCGCGCACGCGGCGATGCACGCCGTGCCAGGCGGTCTCGATCCGCCGGCCTCCGTCAGCCAGAGGCTGCCAGCCGTCATCGGCCGGGAGAGGCTGCCCGGAAGGCAGCGCCACCGGGAATGAAGTTTCGCGAAGATAGGGCCATAGCCAGGCCAGGTGCTGTGGATGGACAGCGATGCGGCTGACGAACCCGATCAGCAGGTCGAGGCGCTCGGCAAGGCACAACTGGCGGACCAGGCCGTAGAGCCGCCGGCTGGCCTCGCGCGTGGTCGATTGCGGCAGCAGCGCCAGGATTTCGGACAGTTGCTGGTCCAGCCGGCCGAGCCGGCTCGCGGCCTGCACCAGCAGCTCCACCAGGGTCCAGCCCGTGCTGTGCCGGCGCAGCGTCCGCAGCCGGTCCCAGGCTTCCTCGTTGCAGCCGATCGCCATCAGGAACCAGACGTGGAACTCGCCCATGGTCGCGTCCGCCGGGGCCTCCGCGAGGCGCTGCCCGCAGACCTGACGCACGCGGTCGAAGTCCCGCAGCTCATAGGCGCTGCGGGCCAGCTCGACCCGGGCGCCCTCATCGTCCGGGTGGATGCCGGCGACGCGCATCCAGCGCTCCAGCGTGGCGTGCCGGTCACGCCGGCGCATGGCCATATGGGCGAGCCCGACCAAAGCGTTGCGAGACTGGAACGAGCGGGAAGCCAGCGAGGTGAAATGCCGCTCCGCCTCGACGATCCCGCTGGCATTGGCCAGCGCGTAACCGAGCAGGACCGCCGATTCCTCGTCTTCCGGATGGTGATCCAGCAGAAACTGCAGCCGCCTTACCGTTTCGAGATAGCTGCCCGCGAGAAACGCCGACTTCGCGTACGCGCGCATCATGTCGTGGCTGCGTCCGTGCCGCCGCACGTCCGCGCGCGCCAGCCGGT
>CAXSEK010000211.1:0-5831 GCA_964235625.1 uncultured Acetobacteraceae bacterium | reverse complement strand
CAGGGTGACGCCGTGGTAGCCCTTGATGCGGCCGATGATCTTCTTCTTCGCCGGGCGGCCGAGCGCGTTGTTGTAGTACCACGCCATCTTGATCGCCGTGTCGTTCGCCTCCGACCCGGAGTTGCTGAAGATCACCCGCGCGTTCTCCAGCGGGGCGCGAGCGGTCAACATCTCCGACAGATCGATCAGCGGGCCGTGTGACTTGGCGGTGAACGAATGGTAGAACGGCAACACGCGCATCTGGTCGTAGGCCGCCTTGGCCAGCCGCTCGTTGTCGAAGCCAAGCGAGGCGCACCACAGGCCGGCGACGCTCTCGATGTATTCCTTGCCGTCCTCGTCCCACACGCGAATGCCTTTGCCGCGGGCGATGACCATCGGCCCAGCCTCCTCATGCGCCACCAGGTCGGTGTACGGGTGCAGCGTGTGCGCGATATCACGGGCGGCGGCGGAGTTCGGGCGGACGGGCATGGAGCCTCCTTGGCGGGTTCGGCAGGTTGGATGATGCGCCCCGACGGCGCGTTTGTCACCGCACTGCCGCCTGCACCGGCCGGGGTGACCGCCCCCTGCTTCCGGCGGGGATGACAAACGGCTAGGAAGGCGCCCCACGAGCGAGGGGGATTGTCTATGCGTCGAACGGTCCTGGTGGCGATGGCGATGGTGTGTGCCCTGGCGTCGGCGGATGGCGCACGGGCCCAGCACCGGCAACGCGACGAGACGGAGGAGAAGCTGCCGCCCTCAGTGCCGCCGCCTTTGTCCACGCTGGCGCCCACCCGCGGCATCTCGGGCCCGCGGCTGGAGTCGGGGGCGGTGCTGTGCCGGTCCGAACTGGACCTCGAGCACCGCGCCGAGGTCAACCGCCGCAGCGCGGACAGCGTGCCCGATCCGGGCAACCCCCTGGAAAACTGCCACCTGCTCAGCCGGGCGAGCGGCGTGGAGGTGGTGGACAAGCACGGGTTGGGGCGGACCGAGGTGAAGGTCAAGCCGTCGGGCGAACTCGGCTGGACGGACGCCTACGTGAGATGAGGGCGCCGCGACCTACGCCGACTGGCGCAGCGCCGCTGCTTCGTCCGCACTCGCGACGCCGCCATGCGCGGCCGACCAGGCGACGGGATTCTCGAGGAAGCGGCGCACTTCGGCCAAGGCCGGTTCGGCGAAATAAGGGCGCTCGCGGCAGGCCTCGAGCACGTCCCACCAGGTGCAGAGGTGGTGCAGGCTGATGTCCATCCCCGCCAGCGTCTCGAAGCTGCCGGGGAATACGCCGTAGAAGAACACCACGAAGGCGTGGTTCACGACTGCCCCCGCGTCGCGCAGGGATTGCGCGAACTGGATCTTGCTCCGCCCGTCGGTGGTCAGGTCCTCGACCAGCAAGGTTTGCTTGCCCTCGGGGACATCACCCTCGATCAGGGCGTTGCGACCGAAACCCTTGGGTTTCTTGCGGACATAGGCCATGGGCGCCATCATCCGGTCGGCGATCCAGGCGGCGAACGGGATGCCGGCCGTCTCGCCGCCGGCCACCGCCTCGATCGTCTCGAACCCGATGTGGCGGCCGATCAGTTCGACCCCCAGCGCGCAAATCTTCGCGCGCGCCCGTGGGAAGTAGATGATGCGCCTGCAATCGATATAGACGGGAGACTTCCAGCCAGATGTAAACGTATAAGGTTCCTCAGGACGAAAGTTGACCGCTTTGATCTCCAGCAGGATACGCGCCGTGGTCAGCGCCGCGTCGCGATCCCAATCGGTCTGGTGCTGTAGCGGCATGCCGGCCCCCTCTGTTTCGAAGGGGCCAGATAGCGGCTGCGGCGCCGCGCGTCCATTCTGCCGGCGGTCACGCCATGCGTGACCCTTCGGCGCCCCGGCCCGTCGCCATGTCCACCGACGAGATCGCGCCCGTCTGGGTGCTGGACGACCCGTATGATGGCGGCTCCTCCCAGGCCATTGGCATCGCGGAGCGGTTGGGGGTGCCCCACTTGCGGGTGCCGCTCGCCTGGCGGTGGCGGGCACGCTTCGCCGGGCTGACCCAGCGCGGCTCGCTGCGCGGGCTGCAGACGGCGGGCTGGCCGTTCTCGGCCCCGAACGGGCCGGCGCTCGCTTTGTCCGCCAGCCCGCGGTCCGAGGCGGTGGCGCTGTGGCTGCGCAACGGCTTCGGCACCCGGATCGTGCATTGCGGGATGCCGGGCCGGCACGCCAGGCTGTTCGACCTGTTGGTCGTGCCCCGCCACCTGCGCCCGCGCGAGGCGGCGAACGTGCTGCCCGTGCTGGGCCAGCCGCACCGGCTCTCGCCGCTGGCCTTGTCGCAGGCCCGGGTGTCCTGGGCCGGACGGCTGTCGCATCTCCCCCGGCCGCTGATCACCGTGCTGGTGGGCGGGGCCGGGGCCGGCGGACCGTTGCGCACGTCGGCGGCGCAGGAATTGGGCCGGCAGGTGGCGCGCGCGGCTGCCTCCGCCGGCGGGTCCGTGCTCGCCACCACGACGCGCAGCACGGGAACGGAGTCGACGGACGCGTTGGCGGCCGGGCTCGCCCCGTGCATGCACCTGCTGTATCGCTGGGGAGAGCCCGGCGAGAACCCATACGCCGCCATGATCGCGCTGGCGGACGTGATCGTCACCACCGGGGGCTCGACGGAGATGATCAGCGAGGCGTGCGGCGGCGAGGCGCCGATGTTCATCGCCAGCCTGGGGGACGACGCGCCGCATCGCCGGCTGCACGAGACGCTGTATCGTGCCGGGCAGGCCCGTCCGCTGACCCACACCGTCTCGCCGTGGCCCCGCACCCCCCTGGACGAAGCGGGCCGGGTCGCGACAGAGATACGCGCCCGCATGTCGGTGGGTCCGCAGGCAATTGATTGAGGAGACGAGACCATGGATCGCACATACAAGATCGCGGTCATCCCGGGTGACGGCATCGGCAAGGAGGTCGTTCCGCCGGCGCTGGCGGTGCTGGAGGCTGCGGCCACACGGTTCGGCTTCGCCTTGAAGCCCACGCATTACGACTGGTCGTGCGAGACCTACACCAAGACCGGCGCCATGATGCCGGAAGACGGGCTAGACCAGTTGCGCGAGCATGACAGCATCTTGCTCGGCGCCGTCGGCTGGCCCGGCGTGCCGGACCACGTCTCGCTCTGGGGCCTGCTGATCCCGATCCGCCGCGGGTTCGACCAGTATGCCTCCGTCCGCCCGTGCAAGCTGATGCCCGGCGCGCGTACGCCGCTGGCCAACCGCACGGAGGCGGAAATCGACTTCGTGGTCGTGCGGGAGAACACGGAGGGTGAGTATTCCGCCGTCGGCGGCCGCATGTATGCCGGGACCGACCACGAGGTCGCCGTCCAGCAATCCACGTTCAGCCGGCGCGGCGTGGACCGGATTATGAAATACGCGTTCGAGTTGGCGCGCACCCGGCCGCGCAAGCACGTCTCGTCCGCCACCAAGTCCAACGGCATCACGATCACGATGCCCTATTGGGACGAGCGGTTCGACCTGATGCGCGCCCAGTATCCGGACGTGCAGACGGCACAGTACCACATCGACATCCTGTGCGCGCAGTTCGTGCAGCATCCGGACTGGTTCGACGTCGTGGTCGGCTCCAACCTGTTCGGCGACATCCTCTCCGACCTCGGCCCGGCGGTGGCGGGCAGCATCGGCATCGCACCGTCGGCCAACCTCAACCCGGAGAAGCTGCACCCGTCGATGTTCGAGCCGGTACACGGTTCCGCGCCGGACATCGCGGGCAAGGGCATCGCGAACCCAATCGGGCAGATCTGGTCGGCGGCAATGATGCTGGACCATCTGGGCGAGGCGGCGGCGGCGCAATGCATCATCGACAGCTTCGAGGCGCTGCTGCGCGAGGGAGGCCCGCGCACGCGGGACATGGGCGGCCAGGCCGGCACGGACGATGTCGGCCGCGCAATCGCGGCGGCGGTGCGGGGCTAGGCCTGCTTCAAAGGACGGTTCCAGACTTCGCGGCGCTCACCGTGGATGCCAGGCCTTGAGCCTGGCATCCACGGCGTTGACCAAACCACGTTAAGCGTATCTGGCTTCCAACGTCACATCACCTCGGCCTGCGCCGATCCGACGCCGCGGACAGGGTCGAGGCCCTGGCATGACGGTGGCGACGTCCAGCGGCTGTGGTCCAGACTTGCTGGCCGCCGCTCGCCGGCTTACCATGGGCAGCATTGCGAGAGACTCGCAACTGGAGACGGAATGTGGGACGGGACCAGTCGGTGATCGGGCGGCGCTGCGAGCGCGCAGTGGTAACGGCGTACCGGGAACTGCGGGCCACCGGTAACGCGGACATGGATGCCTTTCGGGCCTGCACGACGCTGTACCGCATTCATCACCCCGAGGCGTCCATCAGCGAGGCGCGGCGGCTGGTGTCCGAGTGGGTGGACCATCACGTCGTCCGCGGCGACACCGGGCCCACCCCCGGCTGCGACTGCGGCGATGACTAGCGCCGGATTCACGGAGGCTGTGCTCCGTCCTTGAAGCCTGACCTGATCGGGCATCGCGGCGCCCGGTCGCTGTTTCCCGAAAATACGCTGGAGGGATTCCGCTCGGCGATCGCGGCCGGCGTTCTCCAGTTCGAGATCGACGTCGCGATGACGCGGGACGGCGTCCCCGTGCTCAGCCATGACCCGTGGCTGTCCCCCGACCTGACGCGCGATGGCAGGGGCGACTGGCTGGCCGTGGCGGGACCGGCGATCCATGACATGCGCGCCGCCGAGCTTGCCACGTTCGATGTCGGCCGCCTGCGCCCGTATAGCCGGACAGCGCGCCGGTTCCCGCTCCAGATACCGGCCGATGGCGCCCGGATCCCCCGTCTGGAGGACGCGTTGCGCCTCGATAGCCGGGTGCGCTGGACGATCGAGATCAAGACCAGCCCGAGCCGGCCTCGTTTGACCGCGCACCCGGCGGTGGTCGCCGAGGCGGTTGCAGCCGCTGCCGACCGGGCGGGGGCGGCGGGCCGCATCATCGTGCAGTCCTTCGATTGGCGCGGCCCCCGCCACCTACGGCGCCTGCGCCCGGACCTGGCCTATGCCTGGCTGACCACCCGCAGCACCCGGGCCTGGCGGGGCGGCCAGGCGCGCCTGCCGGACACGGTCGTGGCGGAGGGCGGCGGCACCTGGTCGCCACAATGGCGCGAACTGACGCCTCGGCTGCTGGCGCGCGCCCACGATGCCGGGCTGCGCGTCGTGCCTTGGACCGTTAACAATCCCGCCGACATCGCCCGGATCGCGGGTTGGGGCGTGGATGGGATCATCACCGACGATCCGCTCGCCGCGTGCGCGTTGCTCGACGGGCCGCCCTGTTCGGGCAGCGACAAGGCATTGCCTGACCAGGCAGAAGCACCCTAGGGTCCGCTCCGGCATCCCCAGAACAATACGGATGCGGTAGGAGGCAAACGAGATGTCGGCAACGCTTGCGCAACCCGCGATGGACCGGGCTGTCCGCCATCTGGTGACCAACTACAACCCGAAGGGCAATCGGGTCGGCTGGCTGATGATGTCCTCGATCCTGGTCGAGGCGTGGGACCTCTACTCCATCTCGTTCGTGCAGGTTTTCGTCGCCGAGCAGTTCCATCCGTCGCCCTTGGCACTGGGCTTCGTGGGAGCGGCGACGCAGGGCGGCGCGCTGATCGGAGCGCTGATCGGCGGCTGGTTGTCGGACCGCATCGGGCGCCGGGTGATGTTCCTGGCGACCATGATCATGTTCATCGTCTTCGCCGTGCTGCAGGCGTTCGTGCCGAGCGTGGGATGGCTGATCGTCGTGCGCCTGATCCTGGGTATCCCGCTCGGGAGCGACATCTCCAACGGCTACACCTACATCATGGAATCGATG
>CAXSEK010000210.1:0-5846 GCA_964235625.1 uncultured Acetobacteraceae bacterium | reverse complement strand
GATGTGCATCGGGCCGTCTCCAGCCTCGGCGCCGCCCCGCCGCCGCCACCCGAGCGGCCGCAGCCGGCTGTGCCGATCAAGAAGTCCATCTTCCCGGACTACATCGTCTGCCTGGAGGACGGCAAGAAGCTCAAGATGCTCAAGCGCCACCTGATGAGCGCCTACAATCTCACGCCTGAGCAATACCGTGAGCGCTGGGGCCTGGCCTCGGATTACCCGATGGTGGCACCGAACTACGCCCAGCACCGGTCGACCCTGGCCAAGAAGATCGGCCTCGGCACGGGCGGCCGCAGCGAGGCCTAGCCCGCGCCCGGCTGGCCGGGGTGCCACGATTCGACAGGGCGCCTCGGTATCGGCTACGCCATCGTCACGACACTCGTGGCCAGGAACTCCCAAGGACCGATGGACTCGCGCCCCCGATCGCGCCCTGAGCCTGCCCCGGAACTGCCCGCCCCGGAGCCGCTGCCAGACACGCGCCCCGAATCGCGTATCGAGCGTCTCTGCGTCGAGCGGGGCCTCAAGATGACCGGCCAGCGCCGGGTGATCGCCCGCGTGCTGTCTGAGTCGGAGGATCACCCGGATGTCGAGGAGCTGTACCGGCGCGCCGCGGCACTGGACGGCCGCATATCCATCGCCACCGTCTACCGCACCGTGCGATTGCTGGAGGAGAAGGGCATCCTCGCCCGGCGTGACTTCGGCGGCGGCCGGGCGCGCTACGAGCCGACCGCCCATGGCCGCCACTATCACCTGATCGACGTCGAGACCGGCAAGGTCATCGAGTTCGAGGACGCCGAGCATGAGCGTCTGATGCAGTCGATCGCAGCGCGGCTCGGGTTCGACCTCGTGTCCCACCGGCTCGAGCTGTTCGGCAGCCGCCGGGCCGCCAAGCGTGACTCCGCCGCTGAATCGCGCGCCAGAAGCAGCAGCCGGACGGCCGATCCGGCGGGCAGCCCGGCCGCGCATCCCCGGGCCGCTGGGAAGTGACCATCAGCCACCCCGACCTCGCCGCCCTACCGCGGGACATGGCACCTGGCCTGCTGTCCGAGCGCCCACGTTTCGGCGAGTTGCGCGCCGGCAACCTCGGTCTGCGCATCGCCGCCACACCCGGCGAGGTTGATGCAGTGCAGGCCCTTCGCTACCGCGTGTTCTACGACGAGATGGGCGCCGAGCCCGACGCCGTCTCCGTCCTATCCCGCCGCGACATCGACCGGTTTGACCTGGTGGCCGACCACCTCATCGTGGTGGACCACGCGCTGGGCGACGGTCCGGAAGGCGTGGTCGGCACCTATCGCATGCTGCACCGGGACGGTGCTGCGGTGGCCGGGCGGTTCTACTCCTCCGACGAATACGATATTGCGCCGTTGCTGAGCTTTCCCGGCCGGATCCTGGAGCTCGGCCGGTCCTGCGTGGACCTGCGTTATCGCGGGCGGGCGGTGATGCAGCTGCTCTGGCGCGGCATCGCCGCCTACGTTTTCGCGCACGAGATCGACCTGCTGTTCGGCTGCGCCAGCCTGGCCGGCACCGACCCGGACGGGAATGCGGCGGCGCTGACCTACCTGCACCATAACCACCTCGCCCCGCCCGCCCTGCGCCCGCAGGCCCTCCCGGCGCGCTACGTTGACATGCGCCGCCTGCCGCCCGAGGAGGTCGATGCGCGCCGGGTGCTGCTGACCTTGCCGCCGCTGATCAAGGGCTACCTCCGCCTCGGCGGCATGGTGGGCGATGGTGCGGTGATCGATCACCAGTTCAACACGACGGACGTCGCCATCGTCGTGAAGACCGACCTCGTCACCGACAAGTACATCGACCACTACAAGCGCCAAAACCGGGACTGAGCATGCCCCGCTTCAACGTCGTGATGACGGCGCCGCGCCTGGCCGGCCCCGCGGTGGCGGTGCTTGAGGCCGCCGGCTGCGCCATCCATTACATGCCGGCCTTCCCGACCGCCGCCGCCGTGGCCGACCTCGTCCGCGCCACCGCGGCCGACGCCGTGCTCACCCGGCAAGGCCCCGTGCTGGCCGAGGCGATGGCCGCCTCCCGGAACCTGCGCGTGGTGGCGCGGCACGGCGTGGGGGTGGACGACGTGGACCTGGCAGCGGCGGCGGTGCACGGCATCGTCGTCACCCGTGCGCCCGGCTCCAACACGGCGGGCGTCGCCGAGCATACGATGGCGATGATCCTGGCCCTGGCCAAGCACCTGCGCCCGACCGGCGCCCACCTCGCCGCCGGGCACTGGCGGGAGGGCTCGCTGCCGGTGCGCGATGTGGCCGGGATGCGGCTGGGGCTGGTCGGCTACGGTTCCATCGGCCAGGCGGTGGCCCGGCTCGCGGCGGCGTTCGGCATGGAGGCGGCGCATATCCGCCGTCCGTCTCCCTCCGATCCGGCCCTCGCCGCCCTGCTATCCCGGTCCGACGTGCTGTCCCTGCACTGCCCCTACACGCCCGAGTTGCACCACCTGATCGATGCCGCCGCCCTGGCCGCCCTGCCGCGGGGCGCGTTCGTGATCAACACCGCCCGTGGTGGCCTGATCGACGAGGCGGCGCTGGCGGCTTCCCTCGATAGCGGCCACCTCGGCGGCGCGGCGCTGGACGTGTTCGAGGGGGAGCCGCCCGGGCCGGACCATCCCTTGCGGGACCACCCGCTCGCCATCGTCACCCCGCACGTGTCCGGCACCACGCCGCGCTCGCTGATCGCGATGGGGGTCATGGCGGCCGAATGCATCGCTGCCGTGTTGACCGGCAACCCCGTGCCGGACGGACGCACTGTCCATCCGGCCTGACGCATGACGCATGACGCATCCGCCACGACGCATGGCGCATCCCGCATGACGCTGCCGTTCCTGGCCCGCGTGGCCGCGCTGTCCGGCTGGCGGGCGGACCTGGCCGCGGCCGGGTTTGGTGCCTTGTCCGCCGCCGCCCTGCCGCCGGTCCACGCCATCCCCGTCCTGCTGGTCTGCGTACCTGGTCTGCTGGCGTTGATCGGCGGCGCGCAGGGCTGGGCCGGTGCGTTGCGCCGCGGCTTCGTGTTCGGGCTGTGCCACCACATCCTCGGCCTCTACTGGATCACCGAGGCGATCCTGATCGAGTCGGCGCGCTATTGGTGGCTGGTGCCGCTCGCCGTCCCGGCCCTCTCGGCCTTGCTGGCCCTGTTCATCGCCGTGGCCTGCGCGGGCGCCCGCCTGGCCACGCCGGGCTACCGCCGCGTCCTGCTGCTCGGCGGTTTGTGGACGTTGGCCGACCTGGCCCGGCAGTTCATCGGCACCGGCTTCCCCTGGAACTCGTGGGGCAGCATCTGGGCGATTCCCGGCCCGGTGGGGGACGTGCTGATCCAGCCCGCCGCCTGGATCGGCGTCCCCGGCATGACCCTGGCGACCGTCCTGCTGGCTGCCGCGCCGGCGCTGGGCTGGCGCGTGTCCATCGGCGCGCTGGCCGCCATGCTGTCCTGGATCGGCTTTGGCATCCACCGCCTTGGCCAGCCGGTGCAGGCCGCACCCGGCGTGAGCGTGGTGCTGGTGCAGGGCAACGTGCCGCAGGGCGAGAAATGGGACCGCGCGATCGCTGCCACAGTGTTCGACCGCTACCTCGCCTTGACGCATCAGGGGGTCGCGGATGCCATCCAGGCCGCGCCGAAGCAGCCGGTGGTGGTTGTCTGGCCTGAGTCCGCGAGCCCCTATCTGCTGGACCGCGACGCGAATGCGCGCGAGGCGATCTGGGATGCCGCCCGCCCCTCCATCGCCGTGCTGGCCGGCAGCATCCGGTTCGGTTCGACTGGCGAGCCCTATAACAGCATGGTCGTGCTGAACGGCCCCGGCACGATCGCCGGCATCTACGACAAGTGGCATTTGGTCCCATTCGGGGAGTTCGCGCCCAGCTGGGTGCCCTTCGCCGTGCAGATGGTACCCGGCCGGGGGTTCGCGTTCGGCAGCGGGCCCAAGACATTCACCGTGCCCGGCCTACCCCCATTCGGCGCTTTCATCTGCTACGAGGCGATCTACCCGGCACAACTGGTGGACGAGCCGGATCGGCCGGACTGGCTGGTCAACATCACCAACGATGCTTGGTTCGGCAACTCCACCGGTCCCCGCCAACACCTCGCCGCCGCAAGGCTGCGCGCGGTGGAGGAGGGCCTGCCGCTGGTGCGCGCGGCCAATACCGGCATCACGGCCGCTTTCGATGCAGTGGGCCGGGAGTTGCTGCGCCTGCCCACCAACGTCGCCGCGCAGACGGTGGTGTCCTTGCCAGGCCCGCGGAGCCGAACCCCCTTCTCCCGCCAGGGACTCGCCATCCCCCTCCTCTTCTCCCTGGGCGCATGTGCCGCGGGGCTAGGAATCGTCAGGCGAGGTGACCGCGGTCGATTTACTGGACCGCGGCTCTAGAAATTAAGATAGCTCCAGATTTGGAACGGGATCGTTGACAATTCCTGGTTGTGTTGTTTACCATTTCTTCACCGGTGTGGTTATCGCTAGGCACTGGTGAACATGATGATGGAGAGCATGCACGATGGCCGCCGAGCCGCAAGAAAGTCGCCCAAGCCCGGTCGATATCCATGTCGGCGCCCGCATCCGGCTTCGCCGCACGCTGCTGGGCATGTCGCAGGAACGCCTGGGTGACGCGCTTGGCCTGACCTTCCAGCAAGTCCAGAAATACGAACGCGGCGTTAACCGGGTTGGCGCCTCGCGGCTGTTTGACCTGTCACGGATCTTGGACGTGCCGATCAACTTCTTCTATGAAAACATGACCGACGCGACCGCCGCCGGCGGCGCGCCCGCCCGCCATGCAGCCACCGGCTTCGCCGAGCCGCAGGAGGGCTTCGCCGCGGATGACGCCCTGTCCAAGCGGGAGACGCTGGAGCTCGTCCGCGCCTATTACCGCATCACCGACCCCAACATCCGCAAGAAGATGTTCGACCTGATGAAGTCGATGGCCCCGGCCGACGACTGAGGCTCTGCCGCGGGGGGCTATCCCCGCAGCGCCTCGATCTTGTCCCACACCAGCGCCGCAGCGTCCGCCCCGCCGAACCGCTTCAGCTCCTGGATACCCGTCGGCGACGTCACGTTGATCTCGGTCAGCCAGTCGCCAATCACGTCGATCCCCACGAACAGCAGCCCGCGCTCCTTCAGATACGGCCCGATCCGGGCACAGATCTCCTTGTCCCGCGCCGTCATCTCCACCGCCTCCGGACGGCCGCCGACATGCATGTTGGAGCGCGCCTCGCCCTCCGCCGGCACCCGGTTGATTGCACCCACCGCCTCGCCGTCGATCAGGATCACGCGCTTGTCGCCGCGGCGCACTGCCGGTTCGTAACGCTGGATCATCAGCGGCTCGCGGGACTGTGCCCAGTGCATCTCCAGCAGGGAGGCCAGGTTCTCGTCCCCCTGCCGGATGCGGAACACGCCGGCGCCGCCATTGCCGAACAACGGCTTGACGATGATGTCCTGGTGCTCGGTGCGGAAGGCGCGGATCGCCTGCACATCCCACGTGATCAGTGTCGGCGGCATCAGCTCGGGGAAGTGCGTCACCAGCAGCTTCTCCGGTGCATCCCGCACGCTCGCCGGGTCGTTCACCACCAGCGTGTGCGGGTGGATGTGCTCCAACATGTGGGTCGCGGTGATGTACGCCATGTCGAACGGCGGATCCTGCCGCATCAGCACGGCGTCCATCGTGCTGAGGTCGAGCCGCTCGGCCGGGCCGAACACGTGATGCTCCCCTTGCACCGCCCGCACCGTCACCGGGCGTGCCACCGCCACCAGCCGTTCGGTCCTCGGCCCATCCACGGCGGTCTTGCCCTCGGTCAGGCTCATGTTGCGCACGTCGTAGTGCCAGAGCGTGTGGCCGCGGCGCTGCGCC